>NZ_JBHWES010000056.1:0-82819 GCF_042734105.1 Streptomyces sp. NPDC059679
GGTTTGGGACACCGACACGCCGACGCAACGGCGTGTCGGTGTCCCAAACTCACCACAGACTCAGGCGAAGTCCCAGAGGGTGCACCTTGGTACACCCCTGCTCGGCAGCTATGTGCAGAGGCAGCGGGCTCCCCGACCGGCATCGTCGACAGCGACGTTGATCCGGTACGACCCGATCGGGGGCCTGGCGATATGCACAAGTGGAAAGCGAAGGCAGGGGTGTTCCTCGCTGTCACGTTTGTGACGGCGGGGATGTTGGGGGCCGTACAGCCTGCGATGCGGATACCGACTGAGGTCATCCAGCTCACGCAGTTCGGGCCCGCGCTGGGGGTGGTCGCGGTGGCGCTGCTCTGGCCCTCCCCGGTGCGGGCGCTGCTCGCCGGGGCGTGGCCCGCAGGTCGGTTGGTGCGGCCTGGGCGGGCGAGCCGTGCCCTGCCGCTGTCCGCCACGGCGCCGCTGCTCGCCACCGCGCTGCTGATCACCGCACTCAGCGCGGGCACGTACGCCCTGGCGACCGGTGACGCCCACGCCACCGATCCACGCGCCCTGGACCATCCCTTCGCGCTGATCGTGGTGGCGCAGCTGATCGGCGCGTGCGGTGAGGAGATCGGCTGGCGCTGTTTCCTCCAGCCGCTCCTGCGGACCCGTTTCGGTCCACTCGCCGTGTCGACCTCGATCGGCGCGGTGTGGGGGGTGTGGCATGTGCAGGTGTTCGCGCAGGCCCCGGCGTACGCGGCCGGGTTTCTGCTGGGCACGGTGGCGATGTCGGTGGTCCTGGGACTCGGGCTGGAGCGTGTACGGGCCAACCGGCTGCTGCTCGCGGGCGGCTTCCACACCCTGATCAACCTGGGCATGCTGCTGTTCATGGACGAGGAGTCCGGTGCGGTGCTGCCCATGGTGCTCTTCGGGGCCGCGTGCCTGGTGGCGGCGGTGCCGTGGGTGTGGCGGACCCCCGCGGCTAGGATCCCCGCCATGGCGCACTCGGCGCGCTGATCCGACGGGAGCGATGGGCGGTCATGGGGGGATTGGGGGCCGGCGGTCTGCGCGCCCTCGTCAGGTGTCAGCTGCTCGGTCTTGTGGCCCTGGCGGTGGTCGCCGTCGGCGGGCTGGTGATCGGCGCGCTGCTGCTGCTTCCGATCGGGCTCGGGTTCCGGCTGCTGCCGCCCGCCGCGGGCGCCCTGCGCGGGCTCTCCGACCGGTACCGGTCATGGACCGCCCGCTGGACGGGTACGGCGATCAGCCCGCCGGACCCGCTCGCCCCGGACCGGTCCGCGTCCGAGCGGCCCCGTCGGCGGGCGGCCGCGGTCCTCGGCGACGAGGGGTTCTGGCGCGATCTGCGGTGGGCCTGGCTGGAGCCGTGGTTCGGGGGGCTGCTGGTCGCGGTACCGCTCGCCCTCGTCGAGTACGGGGCGTTCGGCGCGCTGGTGCAGCCGTTCATCTGGCGGCTCCTCGACGACGGCAACTGGTACGCCTTCATCCCCGTACGCTCCACCCCGACGATGCTCGCCGCACTGGCCCTCGGCCTCGCGTTCATCGCGGCCGGGGTGCGGCTGGCCCCCGTCGTGCTCGGGCTGCACGCCCGCTGGAGCCGCCGCCTGCTGTCCGCGCCGCGCAGCACCGAACTCGCCCGGCGCGTCGAACGGCTCACCGACATCCGCGACGAGTCGCTGGACGCGCAGGCGGCCGAACTCCGCCGTATCGAACGGGATCTGCACGACGGCGCACAGGCCAGGCTGGTCGCCCTCGGCATGACGCTGGACGAGGCCACCCGGCTCCTGGACAGCGACCTGGAGGCCGCCCGACAGCTGCTCCTGGACGTGCGCGAGACCTCTGCGCGGGCGCTCCAGGACCTGCGCGACCTGGTCCACGGCATCCAGCCCCCGGTGCTCGCCGACCGGGGGCTCGGCGACGCCGTACGGTCGCTGGCGCTCGACAGCTTCCTCGACGTCCATGTCGAGGTCCGGCTGCCCGGACGGCTCCCGGCGCCGGTCGAGTCCGCCGCCTACTTCGCGATCAGCGAAGCGCTCGCCAACGCGGCCAAGCACTCCGGTGCCGAAGAGGTGCGCATCACCCTGACATACGAGGACCTGACATACGAGGACCTGGCACACGAGGACGGCGCACGGCTGCGGGTCACGGTCACCGACGACGGCCGGGGCGGCGCGGACCTGGCGCGGGGGACCGGACTGCGCGGCGTACAGCGCCGGTTGGGTACCTTCGACGGCAGTCTCGCCCTGCACAGCCCCCTGGGCGGCCCGACCACCGTGACCTTGGAGATCCCGTGCGCGTCGTCCTCGCCGAAGACCTCTTCCTGCTCAGGGACGGGCTGATGCGCGCCCTGCGGGAGCACGGCTGCGAGGTGATCGCCTCCGTGGACAACGGCCCGGCCCTGCTCCGCGCGCTGCGCGAGGAGGATCTGGACGTCGCCGTGGTCGACATCCGGCTGCCGCCGACCCACACCGACGAGGGCCTTCAGGCCGCCCTGGAAGCCCGCCGCACCCGCCCCGCGCTGCCGGTGCTGATCCTGTCCCAGTACGTGGATCAGCTCTACGCCCATGAGCTGCTGGCCGGGGGCGAGGGCGGTATCGGCTATCTCCTCAAGGACCGGGTCACGCACACCGGGCAGTTCATCGACGCGGTGCGTACGGTCGCGGCCGGCGGTACGGTCATGGACCCGCAGGTCATCTCCAAGCTGCTGGCCCGCAGCGACGCCAGGGGGCGCACCGGCAGCCTCACCCCGCGCGAACACGACGTCCTCAAGCTGATGGCCGAGGGCCGGTCGAACGCCGCCATCGCGCACGCCCTGCACTTCAGCGAGAGCGCGGTCGCCAAACACACCGCGAGCATCTTCGACAAGCTGCGGATCGAACCGTCCGCCGACGACAACCGCCGCGTCCTGGCCGTACTGGCCTACCTCAAGCGCTGAAGCTGCCCCTGGTCGGTTACGCCTCGGGCGCCGTCGCGCAGTCCCCGCAGGTGCCGAAGATCTCGATCGTATGGGCGACGTCCACGAAGCCGTGCTCCGCCGCGATGGCGTCGGCCCACTTCTCCACGGCCGGGCCCTCGACCTCGACCGCCTTGCCGCAGGTGCGGCAGACCAGGTGGTGGTGGTGCTCGCCGCTGCTGCAGCGGCGGTAGACGGCCTCGCCGTCGGTGGTGCGCAGGACGTCGACCTCGCCCGCGTCGGCGAGGGACTGGAGGGTGCGGTAGACCGTGGTCAGGCCGACGGAGTCGCCGCGGTGCTTGAGCATGTCATGGAGCTCCTGCGCGCTGCGGAACTCGTCAACCTCGTCCAGTGCCGCAGCCACCGCCGCCCGCTGCCTGGTGGACCGGCCGTGTACTGGGGGACCCGCGGTCACCACAGTTGCCTCCTCAACATCGCCTGCTCGTCGCCTGCTCGTACGTCGCGCATCCGCGTGGCCATTGTGCCAGGGAATGCTGAGCGAACGGGCTGGACAGCCGGACGCCCGGTGAGACGCCCGATGAGACGCTCGGCGAGACGCCCGGTCAGACGAGGACATCGTCCGCTTCGCCCGTTCCGGGGGAGCCCGCCCCCGGAACGGCGGCGCGGGCGCCGGGCAGCGGGAGGGTGCAGCGCTCCTCGGCCGTGGCGGCTCTGCGGGCGCGGCGTCTGGCCAACGGGGCGGCGAGCGCGGTGATCACGGCGAAGACGCCGATGGCGAGCACGACGATGCTCGCACCGGGCGGAACGTCCTGGTAGAAGGAGAAGACCGTGCCGGAGAGCGTCACCACGACGCCGATGGCGACGGCGAGCGCGAGCGTCATCGCGAAGCCACGGGTGGCCTGTTGGGCCGCCGCGACCGGCACCACCATCAGAGCGCTGACCAGCAACAGGCCCACGACGCGCATGGCGACGGTGACGGTGACCGCGGCGGTGATGGCCAGCAGCAGATTGAGGGTGCGCACCGGCAGCCCGGTCACCCGCGCGAACTCCTCGTCCTGGCACACCGCGAACAGCTGGCGGCGCAGCCCGAGGGTGATCAGCACGACGAAGGCCGCCAGGCAGCTGATCGCGGTCACGTCCTCGCGCGAGACGGTGGTGATCGAGCCGAAGAGATACGTGGTGAGGTTGGCGTTGGAGCCGGTCGGCGAGAGGTTGATCAGCAGTACGCCGCCGGCCATACCGCCGTAGAAGAGCATCGCGAGGGCCAGATCGCCGCGCGTCTTGCCGTACCAGCGGATCAGCTCCATGAGGATCGCGCCGAGCGCGGAGACCGCGACGGCCGTCCACACCGGGTTGGTGCCGGTCAGGAAGCCGAGCGCGACGCCGGTGAGCGCGACATGGCCGATGCCGTCGCCCATGATCGCCTGGCGGCGCTGGACGAGGTAGATGCCGACGGCGGGGGCGGTGATGCCGACCAGGACGGCGGCGATCAGGGCCCGCTGCATAAACGCGTAGTCGAGGATTTCCAACATGTCAGGTCAGCAATCCCGTCCGGATCGGTTCGGCGTCGTGCGCCGCGTGCGGGTGTACGTGGTCGTGGCCGGGCAGCGCGTGCTGGCCCACGGCCTTGGGCGGCGGGCCGTCATGGACCACACAGCCGTCGCGTAGCACCACCGCGCGGTCGATCAGCGGCTCCAGCGGGCCGAGCTCGTGCAGCACCAGCAGCACGGTGGCGCCCTGGGCGACCTGCTCGCGCAGCGTCGCGGCAAGGATCTCCTGGCTGGCCAGGTCGACCCCGGCCATCGGCTCGTCCATGATCAGCAGTTCGGGTTCACCGGCCAGCGCGCGGGCGATCAGCACCCGCTGGTGCTGGCCGCCGGACAGCGCGCTCACCGAGTCCTTGGCCCGGTCGGCCATCCCGACCAGCTGCAGCGCCCGGCGCACCGCCGCCCGGTCCGCCGCCCGCGGCGGCCCCAGCCGCCTGCGGGCCAGCCGCCCGGAGGAGACCACCTCGCGGACGGTGGCGGGCACGCCGCTGGCGGCGGTGGTGCGCTGCGGTACGTAGCCGATGCGGGCCCAGTCTCGGAAGCGGCGGCTGGGGGTGTCGAACAGCCTCAGCTCACCGCCGGACAGTGGCACCTGGCCGACGACGGAGCGCACCGCCGTGGACTTGCCGGAGCCGTTGGCGCCGAGCAGCGCGACGACCTCGCCGCGCCGTACGGTCAGATCGACGCCGCGCAGCACGGGGCGGCCGCCGAGGGAGGCGGTGGCGCCGCGCAGCGATATGACGGCGGGGGCCTCGTCGGAGCTGTCGGCGGAGGTCTCGGCGGGGGCCGCGTCGTGGGTTTCCGCGGAGGTCTCGGCGGAGGTCTCGGCGGGGGTCTGGGCTGAGGTCTCGGCGGGGACTGTGGTGGGGGCTGTGGCGGGTGGTTCCGGCTTCATGCGGCTTCCTCCGCTCGTCGTTTCGCGCCTCACTTGGCGCCCAGGGCCGTCTGGAGCGCCTTGAGGTTGGCGTGCATGACCTCGAAGTAGTCGTCGCCCTTGGACTGGCCGGTGATGCCCTCGATCGGGTCGAGCACATCGGTGCGCAGATGCAGATCGCCCGCCAGGGTCTTGGCGGTCTTGTCGCTCACCAGCGTCTCGAAGAAGACGGTGCCGACCTTCTCCTTCTCCGCGACCGAGTGCAGCGCCTTCATCCGGGCCGGGCTGGGCTCGGACTCCGGGTCGACGCCGGAGATGGCCTCCTGGCGCAGACCGTAGCGCTCGGCGAGATAGCCGAAGGCGGCGTGGGTGGTGATGAAGGTGTCCGAGGTGCGGCTCTTCAGGCCCGTCTTGAAGTCGTCGTTCAGCGTGCCGAGCTGCTTGACCAGTGCGGCGGTGTTCTTCTTGTAGGCGGCCGCGTTGTCGGGGTCGGCCTTCTGCAGCGCCTTGCCGACACCCTCGGCGACCTGGGCGTAACGCACCGGATCCAGCCAGATGTGGGGGTCGGAGCCCGCGTCCTCGCCGGAGTGCTCGTGCTCGTCGGTCCCGTGCTCGTGGTCGCCGTCCACCTCGGTACCGTGGTCTTCCAGGGTGGTGAAGGAGGCCGCGTCGGCGACGTGCTTCGGCTCGGCCTGGCCGATGGCGGCATCGACGGCGGGCTGCAGACCCTTGAGGTAGACGACCAGTCCGGCCTTGCTGAGGTCGGCGGTCTGCCGGGCGCTGATGTCCAGGTCGTGCGGTTCCGCGCCGGCCTTGGTCAAACTGGACACATGGACGTGACCGCCGCCTATGCGCTCGGCGAGAAACTGCATGGGGTAGAACGACGCCACCACATCGAGTTTGCCGTCCGTACGGCCGTCTGTCGCATCGGCGGAGCAGGCTGTGAGCGTCGTGGCCAGACCGAGAACAGCGGCTCCGGCGACGGCGGCCGGGATGATGGAGCGGCGTATGTTCATGACTCTCATTTTCAACAAAGATGGAAACGATTGTCAACAACGGACCTCTTCTTGATCGTTTCGTCGATCGTTTCGCATACCGATTTGATCCGAGGGGTGGAGCCGCCGGTAACCTGAAGCATTCGCTTTGACGTCCGCACGCCGTCCGCAAAGCCGCCATCAGCGACACACAGTCGTCTCACACAGTCGTCATCAGCCGTCATCAATGAAGAGAGCACCGTGGCCGCCGACAAGATCGACACCATCGTCAGCCTGAGCAAGCGCCGTGGCTTCGTCTACCCGTCCAGCGAGATCTACGGCGGGCAGCGAGCTGCCTGGGACTACGGACCGCTCGGCGTTGAGCTGAAGGAGAACGTCAAGCGCCAGTGGTGGCGCTCGATGGTCACCTCGCGCGACGACGTGGTCGGACTCGACTCATCGGTGATCCTCGCCCGCGAGGTCTGGGAGGCGTCCGGCCACGTCGCCACCTTCACCGACCCGCTCACCGAGTGCACCTCCTGCCACAAGCGGTTCCGCGCGGACCACCTGGAGGAGGCGTACGAGGCCAAGCACGGCCGGCAGCCCGAGAACGGGCTGGCGGACATCAACTGTCCGCACTGCGGCACCAAGGGCAGCTTCACCGAGCCCAAGCAGTTCTCCGGCCTGCTCTCCACCCACCTCGGCCCCACCCAGGACTCCGGCTCGGTCGCCTATCTGCGTCCCGAGACCGCCCAGGGCATCTTCACCAACTTCCTCGCCGTCCAGCAGACCTCGCGCCGGAAGCCGCCCTTCGGCATCGCCCAGATCGGCAAGTCCTTCCGCAACGAGATCACGCCGGGCAACTTCATCTTCCGCACGCGCGAATTCGAGCAGATGGAGATGGAGTTCTTCGTCAAGCCGGGCGAGGACGAGCAGTGGCAGGAGTACTGGATGGAGCAGCGCTGGAACTGGTACCGCGACCTCGGCCTCCAGGAGGCCAACATCCGCTGGTACGAGCACCCCAAGGAGAAGCTCTCCCACTACTCCAAGCGCACCGCCGACATCGAGTACCGCTTCAACTTCGGCGGCTCGGAGTGGGGCGAGCTCGAGGGCGTGGCCAACCGCACCGACTACGACCTGAAGGCCCACTCGCAGGCCTCCGGCCAGGACCTGTCGTACTTCGACCAGGAGGCCGGCGAGCGCTGGACGCCGTACGTCATCGAGCCGGCGGCGGGCGTGGGCCGCGCGCTGCTGGCCTTCCTCCTCGACGCGTACATCGAGGACGAGGCGCCCAACGCCAAGGGCAAGATGGAGAAGCGCACCGTGCTGCGCCTCGACCCGCGCCTCGCGCCGGTCAAGGTCGCCGTGCTGCCGCTGTCCCGTAACCCGCAGCTCTCGCCGAAGGCCAAGGGGCTCGCGACGGACCTGCGCAAGCACTGGAACATCGAGTTCGACGACGCGGGCGCGATCGGCCGCCGCTACCGCCGCCAGGACGAGATCGGCACGCCCTTCTGCGTCACCGTCGACTTCGACACCCTCGAGGACAACGCGGTGACCGTGCGGGAGCGCGACACGATGAAGCAGGAGCGGGTCTCCCTCGACCAGATCCAGTCGTACCTGGGCGGTCGGCTGATCGGCTGCTGATCGGCTGCTGATCAGGGCGTTTCATAAGGCGATCAGGCCAAGACGGGCCCTGGCGCCGCGGGTAGACTGCCGCGGCGCCAGGGCACAGCTTTGTGGCTCTGCGGAGAACCGGGGGGTTCCGGAATCGTGCGAGGTGTGACGCATCACATCACGGCCACCCGCGAGGACGGGACCGTCTTCGAGGTGAGCTACGGATACGGCGCCCGGCAGCGGCGGATGCTCGGCTGCCTCCACTGCGACTGGGAAGAACAGATCACCTACGGCGGCGCCCGGCACAAGGGCCTCGATCACCTCGCGCAGGCACACGGCGCGGTCGGCAGCCCGACCATGACGGCCGACGCGCGGGCGCGGCGGCAGGTGCTGTGGGCGATGACGGTCTGCTTTCTGATCGCCGCGGTCATCCTGTGGTGGGCCACGTCCCGGACATGAGGCCGGCGCGGTTCGTGGAGTCTGTACGGTCCGTCTTCAGGGCCAGCACGGCACACAGCGCCGCCAGCGGCAGCTCCGCGCCCACGGCCATGGCGAGGGCCGCGGCCAGTTCGGCGCCCGGGGCCGCGGTCACGGTGTCGAACCAGGCGTCCACCACCAGCAGCGCGGAGGTCGCCGCCGCGGTGAGCCGGTGGCGGTCGTCGCCCCGCCGCCGCAGCAGCCCGGTGGCCACCAGCCCAACCGCCTCCAGCGCGTCCAGGCCCACCCACGCGACGTTCCAGTGGCCGACCTGGGCGGTGGGCGGGAGCGTCGTCGCCAGGACGACGAGCCAGGGGACGAGCGCGACGCCACTGCCGAGCAGCACGCACTCCACGGCCCGGGGGCCCCGGCGGCTACGGCGGGCCGGGCCGCCGAGCCCGGCCCGAATCACGCGGGCGGCCCGGGCGGCCCGGGTGGCCGGTGCGGTCCGTGCAGGGCGGGCAGTCCGTGCAGGGCGGGCCGTGGGGGCGTACAGGGCGCTCATCAGGGCTGATCTCCTTCCGGCCCGATTCGGCTCGGCTGCTCCTCGGGCACGGCCACCAGCCTTCCCGGCACGATCGCGCCTGTCGGTAACGCGAGTTGCCGAACGGGGGTGGCACTAGTTGCACCTCCGATCCGGGTACGGGCATCAGCGACCCGCCCCGGGGCCGCGGTTTAAGGTCGGCGCATGAGACTCCCCACCGCGCCGCGAGCAGCGCTCACCCGGCTGCGGCGCGACGCGGTATTCCTGCTCGCGGGTGTATCCGTGCAGTTCCTGGCCCTGTTGGTGTTGAGCGTGCCGTGGCTGGTCTACAGCGACACCGCGATGCCGCTCCTGGGCGTCCTGGCCGCCGTCGCCCTCCCGGTCGCCGCCCTGGCCGCCGTCAGCCCGGCGTTCACCCGGATGCAGCGGCGCCGCTTCAAGGCCCTGCTCGGCATCGACATCCCCGGCCCGGCGCGCCGGGGCCCGGAGCTGCGCTACAACCTGCTGGTCGGCCCGGCCATCGCATGCGGCGGAGTACTCGTCTGGTGCTTCGCCCTGGTGGTGGGACTGGCGGCTTCGACCGTGTTCACCTGGAGCTCGCTGGGCGGGCGGCTGAAGTTCCTCCCCACCACCATGGCGGCCACGTATGTCACCGCGCTCGGCTTCGCCCTGCTCGCCCTCGCGTACTGGCTCACCGGCGCCCTCGTACGGGCCGACGTCCGCGCCGCCACCGCGCTGCTCGGCCCCGACCCGGCGACGGAGCTGGAGCGCCGGGTCGAGGACCTGACCGAGCGCCGCGCGGGCACCGTCGACGCGGCCGACGCCGAACGCCGCCGCATCGAACGCGACTTGCACGACGGCGCCCAGCAGCGGCTCGTCTCCATGGCGGTCAACCTCGGCCTGGCCAAGGCCACGCTCGGTGATCTGCCCGAGGAGGCCCGCAAGGTCATCGACGAGGCGCACCGGGAGGCCAAGGAGGCCATCGAGGAGCTGAACAACCTGGTGCGCGGGCTGCACCCGGCCGTCCTCGACGACCGCGGCCTGGACGCCGCTCTCTCCGGCATCGCCGCCCGCGCCCCACTGCCGGTACGGCTGCACATCGACATCCCCGAACGCCCCGCGCCCACCGTCGAGGCCGTCGCCTACTTCGTCGTCTCCGAATCCCTGGCCAACACCACCAAGCACGCACAGGCCACGGGGGCCGACGTCACGGTCGTCAGGACGGGCGACATACTGCGGGTGGTGATCGCCGACGACGGGGTCGGCGGCGCCGACCCCGCCCAGGGCAGCGGCCTCACGGGGCTCGTGGGGCGCGTGGGCTCCGTGGACGGGACCTTCGACCTCAGCAGCCCCCGCGGGGGCCCGACCGTCATCACCGTGGAGCTGCCGTGCGTGCTGTGATCGCCGAGGACTCGGTCCTGCTGCGGATCGGCCTGGTGAAGGTCCTCCAGACCGCGGGCTTCGAGGTCACGGCGGAGGCGGATGACGCGGAGGGCCTGCTCGCGGCGGTCGAGGAACACCACCCGGACATCGCCGTGGTCGACGTCCGGATGCCCCCGGGCTTCACCGACGAGGGCGTACGGGCCGCGCTGCTGATCCGCCGCCAGTGGCCGGACACGGCGGTGCTGCTGCTGTCCCAGTACGTGGAGGAGCGCTACGCCGCGGACCTGCTGACCACGCACACCAGCGGGATCGGCTACCTCCTCAAACAACGCGTCGCGGACGTCGAGGACTTCATCGCCGCCCTCCACCGCGTCGCGGGCGGCGGCACCGCCCTCGACCCCCAGGTCGTCGCCCAACTCCTCGTCCGCCGCCACCGCGACCCCCTGGACCGACTCACGGCGCGCGAGCGGGAGGTACTGGAGCTGATGGCCCAGGGGCGGTCGAACGCGGGGATCGCGGAGGGGTTGGTGATCAGCGAGTCGGCGGTGGCCAAGCACATCAACAGCATCTTCGCGAAGCTGGACCTGCCGGTCGCGGACGGCGACCACCGACGGGTCCTGGCGGTCCTGCGCTTCCTCGGCGTGGGCTGAGCGACCGGCCGCCGCCGATGTGCGGCTCCGCCCGGGGGCCGGCCGGGGACTCGTGCCGGGGGTATCCGGGCTGCCTCGTCGCCCGGTTGGAGTGAAGGCCGCTCACCCCGGCATCCGCGGCAACCGCAGGCTCAGCAGCCCGGTCACCACGACGCCCGCGAGCTGGAGGGCCAGGGTTCGGACCATCGCGTCGCCCATGCCCATGGAGGGGGTCAGGGTCAGGAAGAGGGTGCCGAGGGTGGCCACGCCCAGGGCCAGGGCGGATTGTTGGGTGGTGACCATGACTCCGCTGCCGACCCCCGCCCGTTCCGCGGGGACCTCGGCGAGGATGCCGCGGATCAGGACGGGCAGTTGCAGGCCCTGGCCGAAGCCGGCGATCGCGATGCCGGGGAGCAGGTCGGCGAGGGTGAGGCCGGTCCAGCTCTGGTGGACGGTCAGGATCAGCAGGGCGATGCCGATGGCCTGGATCACCGAGCCCGTGGTCACGACGCGGTTGCCGTAGCGGCTGACCAGGCGTGGGCCCATCAGGGACGCGATGAAGAAGGTCGTGGCCATGGGGGCCAGGGCCAGGCCGGCCTCGACGGGGCCGTAGCGGAGGCCCTGCTGGAGGGCGACCGCGATGACGAACATGAAGCCGCCGAAGCCCGCGCTGAACGGGAGGAGCATCAGCAGGCCCCGGCGCAGGCCGGGCAGGGCGAACAGGCTCGGCGGGAGCAGCGGGGTGCGGCCGGAGGTCTCCAGTCGGCGTTCGATGGCGTAGAAGGCGACGGCGGCGACGGGGAAGGCGGCCAGCAGCAGCCAGGTCCACAGCGGCCAGCCGGCCGCGCGGCCCTCGGTCAGCGGAAGCAGCAGCGCGATCAGGGCGAGGGCCAGCAGCGCGGTGCCGGGGACGTCGACGGGGGCGGGGCGGTCGGAGCGGGTCTCCGGGATGGCGCGGGCGGCGAGGGCCAGGCCGGCCAGCGCGACCGGGACGTTGACCAGGAAAACCGCGCGCCAGCCGGTGCCCGCGAGGTCCGCGGCCACCAGTACGCCGCCCAGGATCTGCCCCGCCACCATGGCAAGGCCGGCCGTGGCGCCGTACAGGCTCACCGCGCGGGCGCGGCGCGGCCCGGAGGTGGTGGCGTGGATGGTGGCGAGCACCTGGGGGAGCAGCAGGGCCGCCGAGGCGCCCTGCGCCACGCGGCCCGCGACCAGGCTCCAGGCGTTCGGCGCGAGACCGCAGGCCAGGGACGTCAGCGCGAAGGCGGCCATACCGGCGAGGAAGAGCCTGCGCCGCCCGAAGGTGTCGCCCAGCCGGCCGCCGAGGACGAGCAGTACGGCGTACGCGACGCCGTACCCGGCGACGACCAGCTCCAGCAGGGCGGGGCCCGCGTTCAGATCGCGGTCCATGGCGGGCAGGGCGACGTTGACGATGAAGAAGTCGATGAGAGGGAGGGCCGCGCCGAGCAGCACGGTGAACAGGCCGAGGGCGTTCAGGGTCCCGCCGGCGTCGGGCGCGGCCCCGGCGGGACCGGAAGCCCCGGCCGCCCTGGCGGCCGGTGTCTGGGTACGGATGGTTGTCTGGCTCACGGATACGACCCTCGCGCCAGGCTCAGCCGGGTACCAGAGTCTCCTTATCCTGGTACAAGAACTACCTGGAAACCGGCTGAGCCCTCAGGCACCCTGGTCCCATGACCACCATGGCCCAGGAGAGCGCGACGGCCGCCACTGCCGCCACCGACGGCATACGCCGCGACGAGCTCGCCGCGTTCCTGCGCAGCCGGCGCGAGCGGATCACCCCCGAGCAGGTAGGTCTGCCGCGTGGGCGGCGTCGGCGTACGCCGGGGCTGCGCCGCGAGGAGGTCGCCCAGCTCGCCGCGGTCGGGGTCACCTGGTACACCTGGCTCGAACAGGCCCGGGACATCCATGTCTCCACCCAGGTCCTCGACGCCATCGCCCGCGCGCTGCTCCTCGACCGCAGCGAGCGGCAGCATCTGTTCGCGCTCTCAGGGGCCGTCGACCCGAACCCCGGCAGCCAGTGCACGGGGGTGACCCCGGCGCTGCGGCTGATGCTGGAGCAGCTGGAGCCGTTCCCGGCCTGCCTGCAGAACTCGCGGTTCGACATCCTCGCGTACAACCGCACCTACGGGCGGCTGCTGTGCGACCTGGAGGCGGTGCCGCCGGAGGACCGCAACTGCCTGTGGCTGTCCCTCACCCACGCCGACTGGCGCGCCAGCATGGTCGAGCCGGAGGAGACGATTCGGGTGATGGCCGCCAAGCTGCGGGCCGCGATGGCCGAGCATCTGGCCGAGCCGACGTGGAAGGCGCTGCTGAAGCGGTGCCAGGACGCCTCGCCTGAGTTCCGCGAGGTCTGGGCCCGGCATGAGGTGCTGCGGCCCGGCGACAAGGTCAAGGTCTTCCGCCAGGCGCAGGTGGGCACGCTCCGGGTCACCGGCACCAACCTGTGGACCGGCCCGCGCTCGGGGCCCAAGCTGCACGTCTACACCCCGGCGGACGACGAGACCCACGAGCGCCTGGAGCGGCTTCACACCCTGGTGCTCGCCGAGGTCTGAGCGGCACCGCGTTTTCCGGTGGCGGCCCCGCGCTTTCCGGAGAGGGGCGTAGCGCCCGTCTTCGCTCAGTCCTCGCCCACCACCGTCAGGTCGTCGCCCAGGGCCGCGGCGATCCGGGCGGCCCGGGAGTGATCGTCCAGCCGCCGCGTCAGATAGGCACAGGCGTGGTGGTGCCGGAGCGACCACCAGGCGGCCGAGCCGCCGATCCCGCCCTTGGCGATCTTGCCCTTGTCGCGTACGAACCCCAGCGTCCAGGTGATGTCGGTGCCGAAGACCTCGTCGAAGCCGGTGATTCGGGAGGTGAGCAGCTCGGTGTGCAGCTGTGGCCCCAGCAGTTCGCGCACCGGGCCGTCCTCGCTGGTGAGCCGGGAGAAGAACGCCGCCATGGCGGTCGCGGTCGTGTGCAGATTGGCCGCCCCGAAGACCGACTGCCGCCAGGCGCGGGAGTTCGTCCGCGCCGTGTCCAGGGCCCCGGCGGGGATCTGGAGCCACGGTGCCGCGTGGAGCTGCCGCGGCCAGTCGGGGTCCGCGTACTCGAGTTCGGCGACGCGGTCCAGTGCGTGATCCGGTACCCCGAACCAGGCGTCGAGCCCCAGCGCGGGCCGCACCACATCGTTGAACATCTCTCCCAGCGTCGTGCCGGCGCCCGCGCGCAGAATGCCGTCGACCAGGTGGCCGTAGGTCAGCGCATGCTCCCCGAGCGACGTCCCGGGCTCGTACTCCGGCGCCGCCTGCGCCAGGCTCTTCCGTAGCCCGTCCTCGTCCAGCAGGTCGAGACCCGCGGCTGCGGCCGGGAAACGCGGCTGGCCGGCCCGGTGGGTGAGCACCTGGCGGAGCGTGGTCCGCTCCTTGCCCCGGACCCCGTACTCGCCCCAGTACCTGGCGATCGGCTCGTCCAGCGCCAGCGCGCCGTCGCGGACCGCCACCAGGGCGGCGAGTGTGACGAACGACTTCGACAGCGAGTAGGGCTGGACCAGCGTGTCGCCGCGCCAGGGACGGCTCCGTCCGGCGTCGGACCACCCCCCGCTCAACCGGACGACCTCGCGGCCCTCCCGCCAGACCGACAGCCCGGCCCCCGTTTCCGAGCCGCTGTCCACCAGCCGCTCGAAGACCCGACGCACCTCGTCGTAGCCGTCCGCGGCGAACCCTTCGACGTTCATCGTCCGCGCTTCCTCCACCCGTCCCCATACCCCCTGGGGGTGTCCAGGAGGTCTATGGGGAAAATACCGGGGTGGGGTATGTGGGGCAACTGGTTCGGCCGGTATGCGACACAACGGGTCCGGATTACGCCTTGGTGGTGGCCGAGACCTGAGCGGGCGCGCGCTCGTCGCCGAAGAGCGCGGCAGCGCGCTTGGCGGTGCCCGCCGCCCAGCGGCCGGTGGTGAGGACCCCGAGCAGCAGCACCGAGCCCCCGCATCCGGCGATGATCCACCAGGCGGGGCGGGCCGCGTCGACGAAGGCCGTGGCCGAGGCGGCGCTGTGCGCCCCGCCCGCCGCGCTCGCCGCGCCCGAGGCCAGCACCGCGCCGATGACCGCGACGCCGAGCGACTGGCCCACCTGGCGGCTGGTGGAGGCCACCGCCGCCGCGACCCCGGCCTGGGTGCGGGGCATCCCGGACACCGCGGTGTTGGTGATGGGCGCGTTGACCAGGCCGAAGCCGATGCCGAACAGCACATAGCCGATCAGCAGCAGGGCGTCGGTCGCCTGGGCGTCGAAGGCCGCGAACAGCACCCCGCTCGCCGCCATCGCCGTCCCGGCCAGCAGCAGCGAGAGCCGCGGGCCGCGGCTGCCGACCAGCCGCCCGGACAGTGGCGCGAAGACGAAGCACATGGCCGCCATCGGCAGCATCCACAGCCCGGCGTGCAGCGCGCCGAGCCCGCGTACGTCCTGCAGATACAGCGTGTTCAGGAACAGGAACCCGCCCAGGGCCGCGAAGGCGCTCACCGCTATCACCGTCGCCCCGCTGAAGGGCGCGCTGTGGAAGAAGCGCAGTTCGATCAGCGGTTCGGTGCGGCGCCGCTCGTACGCCACGAGCGCGACCAGCGCGAGGGCGGAGACCGTGGTGCATACGGCGATCAGCGGGGAGCCCCAGCCCCGGTCGGGCGCCTCGATGATCGCGTACGTGAGCGTGCCGAGCAGCGCGGCGACCAGCACCTGGCCCCCCGGATCGGGTCGGCGCGGCTTCGGGGCGCGCGACTCGGGCACGTACCGGGCGGTCAGCACCAGGGCCGCGAGCCCCACCGGCACATTGAGCCAGAAGATCGACCGCCAGCCGACCGACTCCACCAGTACCCCGCCCACCAGCGGTCCGGCCGCCATGCTGATGCCGACGACCCCGCCCCACACCCCGATCGCGCGGGCCCGCTCCCTGGGCTCGGTGAAGGTGTTGGTGATGATCGACATGGCGACGGGGTTGAGCATCGAACCGCCGACCGCCTGCACCATACGGAAGGCCACCAGCGCCTCCAGGTTCGGCGCGAGGCTGCACAGCGCCGAGCCGAGGGAGAAGACCACCAGACCGGTCTGGAAGGTGCGCTTACGCCCCACCCGGTCGGCCGTCGAGCCCGCGAGCATCAGCAGCGCGGCGAGCACCAGCGTGTACGCGTCAATCGTCCACTGCATCCCGGAGACGGAAGCGTTCAGCTCACGCCGCATCGAGGGCAGCGCCACATTGAGGACGGTGTTGTCGAGGCTGACGAGCAACAGGCTCATGCAACAGATCGCCAGCACGAGCAGGCGCCGCCGTTGGCTCAGCTCAGGCATGGTTGAACGCTACATCGACAAGTCGGGTCAGGCCGCGCGAACGGTCGGGACAATCTCCCGTGGCGTACGCGGAACGCCGCGTGCGGGACAATGAGAGTTCGCCTCCCTCTTGACCCCATACCCGAGCTCCGCACCCGAGCCCCATACCCGAGGACACCTCTTCCATGACCGCCACGCAGCTGCAGATCGGACCGCACACGGTGACCCCGCCGGTGGTGCTCGCACCCATGGCCGGGATCACCAACGCGCCGTTCCGCACCCTCTGCCGGCAATTCGCCGAAGGCGACGGCTGGGGGTCCGGCCCGCGGCGCAGCCGCAATCCGGTGCTGCACCCCCCGGGAGATGGGGGCAGTGGCGGCAAGGGGCTGTTCGTGAGCGAGATGATCACGACCCGGGCGCTGGTCGAGCGCGACGCCAAGACCATGCGGCTGATCCACTTCGACGGGACCGAGAAGCCCCGCTCCATCCAGCTGTACGGGGTGGACCCGGTGACCGTCGGCAAGGCCGTACGGATGATCGTCGAAGAGGACCTGGCCGACCACATCGACCTCAACTTCGGCTGCCCGGTGCCCAAGGTCACCCGCAAGGGCGGCGGCTCGGCCCTCCCGTACAAGCGCCACCTGCTGCGTTCGATCCTGCGCGAGGCCGTGACCGGCGCGGGCCCGCTGCCGGTGACCATGAAGATGCGCAAGGGCATCGACGACGACCACATCACCTACCTCGACGCGGGCCGTATCGCGGTCGAGGAGGGCGTGACCGCCATCGCGCTGCACGGCCGTACGGCGGCGCAGCACTACGGCGGCACCGCCGACTGGGACGCCATCGCCCGGCTGAAGGAGGCCGTCCCCGAGATCCCGGTGCTGGGCAACGGCGACATCTGGTCGGCGGACGACGCGGTGCGGATGATGCGCGAGACGGGCTGCGACGGCGTGGTCGTGGGGCGCGGCTGCCTGGGGCGGCCGTGGCTCTTCGGCGACCTGGTGGCGGCCTTCGAGGGCGGCGCCGCACCGGCCCGGCCGACCCTCAAGGAGGTCGCGGCGGTCATGCGGCGCCATGCCGAGCTGCTGGCCCAGTGGCTGGAGGACGAGGAGCGGGGCGTCATCGACTTCCGCAAGCACGTCGCCTGGTACACCAAGGGCTTCTCGGTCGGCTCCGAGATGCGCAAGCGGCTGGCCATCACCTCGTCCCTGGCCGAGCTGGACGCGCTGCTCGGCGAGCTGGACCTGGACCAGGAGTGGCCGGCGGGCGCGGACGGCCCGCGCGGGCGCACCTCCGGCCGCAACCGCGTGGTGCTGCCGGACGGCTGGCTGGACGACCCGTACGACTGCGCGGGCGTCAGCGCGGACGCGGAGCTGGACACCTCCGGCGGCTGAGCGCTGACCTGGGGCGCGCGGGAGCATGACGCCTTGAACGCGGGGCATGACGCGTCCGGAGAGGGGCATGACGCGTTAAGGTGATGGGCTCGTGGTCCCGGCGGGGAGCCGGACGGTCTGGGGGGATCGGTGACAAGCGTCGTCTTCGTCCATGGCACGGGGGTCCGGGCCGCGTCGTACGAGAAGAGCTTCGCGCGGGTGGTGAGCGGCCTGGGCCGGGCGAGAGCCGAGGCCCGGGTCGTCCGCTGCTTCTGGGGCGAGGAGCACGGTGCCTCGCTGGGCCTCGGCGGCGCGTCGATCCCGGTGCGGACGCGGAACCGGGGGGTCGGCGGCGACGCCCTGCTGGACGAGGACGATCCGCTGGCCGTCTGGGCGTTGCTGGAGGTCGATCCGCTCGCCGAGCTGCGGGAATTCGCGGAGGCGGCCAAGGCGCGGCGCGGCGGGGGAGCGCGGGCCGGCTTCGCCCCCGGGCGCCGGGACCCCTGGCAGGAGACCGCCGACAAGGTGCGCGGGCTGAGCCTCAAGGCCGTGGCGGACGGCGGGGGCAGCCTGGGCGAGCTGGCCACTGATCTCGCGCCGCATCTCGGCACGGCCGGCGTCCGCGTCGCCCATGAGATCTCCCGCACCCTGGGCGGAACACCGCCCGTCGACGGCATTGAGCAGATCGCGGCCCGTGCCGTATACGCCCTGGCCGTCGGCTTGGCCGAGGGCCCGCAGGGCGTCGGCGAACCGCTCGAGGCGGACGGTGCCGACCGGGACACCGTCGTCGGCGCGCTCAGCGATCAGCTGGGCGGCACCGACCGGGGCGGAGTCGTCGCCGGCGCCGCGAAGGGCATCGCCGTGCGGGCGCTCAACTCCTACCTGTCACCGATCTCTTCGCTGGCCCACAGGTACCGCGGCCGGATCACCAATGGTTCCGTCCCGGCCGGCGGCGACATCCTCCGCTACCAGGCGCGCGGTGCCGGTGTGCGGGCCGCGATCCGCGCGGCGGTGCGCGAGGCGGCCGAGAGCGGTGACGGGCCGGTCGTGCTGCTCGCCCACAGCCTCGGCGGCATCGCCTGTGTCGATTTCCTCGCGGATGCCACCGAGCCGCCGCCGGAGGTGGCGCTGCTGGTGACGGTCGGCTCGCAGGCGCCGTTCCTCTACGAGCTGGACGCGCTCACCTCGCTGCGCCGCGACGAGCCGCTGCCCGACACCTTCCCCCGCTGGCTCAACGTCTACGACGAGCACGATCTGCTCGGCTTCGTCGGCGAGAAGGTCTTCCCCGACCGGGTCACCGACCTGCGCGTCAACACCCGCCAGCCCTTTCCGCGCGCCCACACCTCGTACTTCGCCCACCAGCGGCTGTACGAACTGCTGGCCCCGGAGCTGCCCCGGTGAGGCAGGCGGCGCAGGCGACACAGGTGGCACAGGCGACACAGGCGGCATACGACTGGCGCCGCACCCATGCCGTGATCGTGGCGGTCGAGCAGTACAACGGCGGCGACGATCTGAACCTCGACGGCCCGGTGCACGACGCCATCGAGATGCGGAAGTGGCTGACCGGGCAGGGCGTCCCCGCGGAGAACATCCAGCTGCTGGCCTCCCCCATGGGGCGCAACAAGGCGGCCCTGGAGGCGGTGCACCCCGCGTACCGACCGGCGGACCGCGCCCATGTGCGCAAGCTCTTCCGGGAGGGGCTGCGCGAGATCGACGGCGACTGGCTGTGGGTCTACTGGGCCGGGCACGGAGTGCAGGCGCGGGACGGCCGGTGGAGCCTGCTGTATCCCGAGACCCATGAGAGGGACATCCAGGGGGCGGACGCCGACAGCCTGGTCAACCTGTTGCGGACGGACCATCTGAAGTGGTCGAGCATGGGCAGGGTCACCGTGGTCATCGACGCGTGCCGCCAGGCCCTCGATGTCGGCGTCCATGAGCTGGCCGACCCCCCGGACACGCTCCCCATCGAGCCGCAGACCGACCATGACCGCCAGATCTTCTGGATGCGGGCCTGCCAGGCCGGGGCCGTCGCCAAGAACCAGCAGGGTGCCGGACTGTTCACCTCCGTACTGTTACGGCAGCTCAAAGCGGCCTCAGTGGACGGGGCGGCGCCGGACCTGGACCGGGTGTGGCAGGCCGTCTCGGACGAGTTCGACCGGCTGCGCGAGGACGAGGGGACGCGGCAGCTCCCCACGGTCTTCGTCAGCAACTGGCAGGAGGAGAAGGAGCGTGAGTTCAGCTGGCGCCGCCCCCTTGACCTCGAGCAGCAGCGGTCCCGGAAGAAGCTGATCTACGAGGTGGCCGGTCTGCTGGCGGCCGGGCCCGGGCGCGCGGCGGCCGTCGCCGCCAGGCTCTGCGACGAGTTCACCACCCCATCGCCCCGTACGGTGCCCCCCTCGGCCGAGGAACTGGTCGACTGGGCGCTGGCCAACCCGCACGGTACCGCCACACTCCTGGCCGAGCTCACCGGCGAACGGCCTCCGGAGCGAGCGGAGTTCCACAAGGTCTGCCACGCCCTCCAGAACCAGTGGCTCACCCGCGCCGAGTACGCGCGGCTCGTCGCGCTGCTGGGCCGTCTGGACGAGCCGGGCCGGTACGACATCGCCGAGGTCGCCCGGGACAAGTACCCCGTCGACCTCCCGTCCCTCGAACCGGTCGCGCTCGTCGACGCCCTCGAAGCCCTGTTGCTCCCCCCGCCGCGGCAACTCCCGCAGCTGCTGCGCGTCGTGGAGCACTACGCGGCGCTCGGCGGCGAGATCGCGGGCGAGCTGCGCACCTGGTCACTGGGGTGCGCCGAGCGGCTTGGGCTCGACGGCCAGCTGCACGAGCGGCGCGCCGAAGCGGAGGAACACGCCCGGCGCCGCCACGCCCGCCCCGACACCGCCGCGGACCAGGGCGGTAGCGGGGGGAGCATCCAGATACGGCTGCACCCACCGGGCGGCAGCGGGCAGCGGCGCGCCTACGAGGTCTGGTCGCGGGCAGGCGAGACCGTACGCTCCCTGGCGAAGGCCGACACCCCCGCCACGCTGGAGGAGATACAGCGCGGCCTCGATGACCTCCTGACCACGCACGCCCGGACCCTTGACACATTGGTGGAGTTCTTCGTGGCCCCCACCGACCTCGAACTGGCGGTCCACCGCTGGCAGCTCGGCGCCCAGGGCCCGTTTGAGCGCTCACTGGGCACGGACTATCCGGTCGTGGTGCGGTGCACCGAGCTGCGCGCCAATCAGCGGCACGTCTGGGAGCGGCGGTGGCACAAGGCCGGTACGGCGGGCGCCGAGGATCTGCACTGGCTGCCCGCGCACATGGACACCTTCAAGCAGGTCCACGGTGACCTCCAGGGCAAGGAGGACGCCCCGGGCGCGGTGGTGACCGCCCCGGCGCGGGCTCGTTCCGAGGTCTTCAACGCCTGTCTGTTCGGCGGAGTGCCCGTCCTCCTGTGGCACGTCGAGGCGGAACCGGACACCGCGCGAGCCGAGTTGAAGGCGGCCCTGCGCGGCGCCGAACGGCTCAAGACCCTGCCTCAGCATCTGCGCAAGCTCCGGTCGGCGAGCGACGCCGACGAGAGCCATCCGGGCAGACATGTGGCCCTGCTGTGGGACGATCCCCACCGACCGCTCCCGGAAAAACTCGACCTGTCGGCACCCTGAGGAGACAGAAGACGATGGCACAGGACTGGAGGCTCTTCCAGGGCGGCGACACCGAGCCCCACGACGTGGAGACCTGGCCCGCCGCACCGCCGTGGCGGCGCTTCGGCGACGACTCGCCGCGCAGGTCCCAGGGGCGGCTGCCGTATCTGATCTCCGAAGAGGACCGCGACGTCGTCAACATGGCGCTGCACCTCCACCGCCCGCTGCTGGTCACCGGCCCGCCCGGCACCGGCAAGTCGACCCTGGCCCGTGCCGTCGCACGCGAGCTCACCCTCGGTGAGGTGCTGCACTGGCCGATCAACAGCCGCTCCACGCTCACCGAGGGCCTTTACTCGTACGACGCGGTGGGCCGGCTGCGCGAGACCTCCCTGAGGCAGCGCGCCACCCCCGACGAGACCACCGGACCCGAGCCGGACATCGGCGACTATCTGCGGCTCGGCCCGCTCGGCACCGCGCTGCTGCCGGCCGACAGGCCGCGCGTGCTGCTCATCGACGAGCTCGACAAGGGCGACGTGGACCTGCCCAACGACCTCCTCACCGTCTTCGAGGACGGCGAGTTCGAGATCCCCGAACTGGCCCGCCTGGGGGAGGGCACCACGGTCCAGGTGCAGATCGCCGGCTCCCGGGAAAGGAAGCCGATCACCGGCGGCTGGGTGGGCTGCCGGGTCTTCCCGGTCGTCGTCATCACCAGCAACGGCGAGCGCGAGTTCCCCCCGGCGTTCCTGCGCCGCTGCGTACGGCTCGACCTCAGGCAGCCCGATGAGCAGCAGCTCCAGCAGATCGTCACCATGCATCTGGGCGAGGAGGTCAGCGCGGACGCACGGGACCTGATCGCCCACTTCATGAGTCTGCGCAACGAGCGGGAGCTGGCCACCGACCAGCTGCTCAACGCGGTCCGGCTGCGGTCCTCCGGGGTGCGGGTGGACGGGGACATCCTGAACAAGCTGCTCCGCTCGCTGAACGAAGTCGACGCGTAATGATCCAGCGGTTGTGCGCCCTGCTGGAGGACGCGGGGGTCGAGCTCTCCGAGGTGGAGCTGCGCGACGTCCTGTGGTTCGCCGCCACCACCGCGCCGTCCGCGACCGATGGCGACGGCGACGGCGCGAAGCAGGCGTCGACCGCGGGTGCCGACGGTCCCGCGTCCGACGGGGCCTTGGACAGCGGCGAGGAGAGGAAGGGCGCTCAGCGTCACCTCGCCGCGCAGCGCACCGCGGGCGAACCCGAGCCCGAAGCCCTCGCCCCCGCCGGGCTCTTCGCCCCCGGAACCGCCCGGCCCGCCGGGGCCCGCCCGGCGCGCGCGGTCGGGGTCAGGGGCGTACGGGCGCTCCCCGCGGCGCGCGGACTGTCCCGCGCGCTGCGGCCCCTGCGGCGGAGCGTGCCCTCCCGCACCCACTTCCACATGGACGAGGCCGCCACCGCCGCATGGATCGCCGAAACCGGTCTGCCGGACGTGCTGCTGCGCCCGCGCCCGGAGCGGAGGCTGAGCGCCGCGCTCGTCGTGGACGACGGCCCCTCGATGGTGCTCTGGCGCCAACTGGCCGCCGAGGTACGCGGCCTGCTGGAGCGGCAGGGAGCCTTCCGCTCCGTACGGACCTACGGCCTGGACAGCGCATCGGGGCCCGAGCCGGTGCTCACGGCCCGTCCGTACGCCCCCGACGCCCCACGCCGCACCGCACGGCAGCTCACCGACATCTCCGGCCGTACGGTGATGCTGGTCCTCTCGGACGGGGTGGGCCCCGGATGGCGCAGCGGCGCCATCCCGCGGCTCCTCCACCGCTGGGCCCGCTACTCGCCCGTGGCCGTCATCCAGCCGCTGCCCGCGCGGATGTGGCCGGAGCGCGGCATGCCCATCCAGCGGCTGCTGGTCGAGGCCGGGGGCCGGGAGGGCGCACCGGGCCGCGTGTTGTCCGTGCGCCATCCGGTGCTGCCGCGTGGCCTCGTCTCGTACGAGGGCACCCCGGTGCCGGTGCTGGAACTGGCCGAGGACGAGCTGGGCGCGTGGGCCACGCTCACCGGCACGGGCGACGGCAGCGCGCTGCTGCCCGTAATGCTGCTGGACGGGGCCGAGAAACCGGTGGCCGCACAGGCCACGGCCCAGGTCCCCGCACCGACGGCCGAGGAGCGGCTGCGCCGCTTCCGGGCCGCGGCCTCCCCCGAGAGCCAGCGCCTGGCCGGGGCGCTGGCCACCGTCCATCCGCTGACGCTGCCGGTGATGCGGCTGATCCACCAGGCGGGCGCCGGCCGCGGGGAGCGCCGTGGGGACCGCCGCGGGGAGCGCTTCCACCCGGCGCAGCTGGCCGAGGTGTTCCTGGGCGGGCTGCTGCGGAGGCGGGAGGCAGGCGCGGACGCGGACGAGTACGAGTTCCACCCCGGCCTCGCGGATCTACTGCTGGACGGCGTCCGCACCTCGGACGCGCTGGAGACGGCGGCGCAGGTCACCGAGTTCCTGCTGCGCCGCCAGGGCAGCGGCCCCGAGTTCCGCGCCCGGCTGTCCGGGGACCACGGCGACTCCCGCGTCGCCGAGGAGGCCCGCCCCTTCGCCGCGGCCTCCCCGGAGCTGCAGCAACGGCTGGGGCTGCTGGACGAGGACCCGCACGACGGACCGCCGCCGGAGCCGCAGTCGGCGCAGCCGGCCGAATCGCCTGCTCAGCCGTCTGATCGCTCCTACACCTCCGAGCGCGTCCAGCCGCCCCTGATCGCGGTGGTGCGGCGGATCGCGGCGGACGAGGGGCTGCCGACGGTGGTGCGCGAAAGCGCCGAGGAGGTGTTGGGCGAGGCTGACGAGCGGAACGACACCGGCTGGCCGGGGGTGCGGACCCTGCCAAGTCTGGCCCGTCTGCTGGTCAACACCGGGTGGCGGACGTACGCCGATGAGCTGGGCGAGGTGGTGCGGGGGCAGATCGCGGAGCTGGCGTCCTTCGAGGACCTCGAATCCAGGAATCTCCGCGGACATCTGGCGCTCACGCTGAACCAGATGGGAGAGCACGACGAGGCGGAGCGTCAACTGCGTGCGGTGGTCAAAATCTCCGGGAGGGTCCATGGCGAGGAGCACGATTACACGCTCTTCGCCCGTGACTATCTCGTCGACCTGCTGGACGATGCCGGGCGGACGGCGGCGGCGGAGGAGGAGTGCCGCACGCTGATCGAGGCGTGGGAGCGGCGTTCGGACGGTGGCGACCGAGCGACGGTCCTGCGGTTGCGCCGGACGCGGGGGACCCTCCTGCTGGGACTGCTCCGCAGGGAAGAGGCCGAAGCGGAGTTTCGCACGGTGGTGCGCGGCCGACGTGAACTGAACGGCCCTCGGCACTATGACACCGTCAGTGGACGTATTTGGCTGGCCACCGCGTTGCAAAGGCTTGGGCGTTATGACGAGGCCGAGGCCGAGGTGCGGTCGGTGGTAGAGGACTGCCGATCGGCCGGGCCTGATGATGAAGCCTCGTTTGCCGCACTCTTCGCACTGGGCGACATCCTGGTAGCTCGGGGGCGCACGGAAGAGGCGGAGTCGCTGTGGCGCGACCTGGTCCACAGAACCCTCACCGGTTTGGGGCCCGGACACTGGAGAACACGCATGGCCCGCAGCAAACACATTCACCAGCTGCGCGACTTGAAGAGGTACGCGGAAGCGGAAGCCGAGGTCGACACGCTGGTGGAGGAGTCGGTCGCCGCGCTCGGGGAGCGGCACGACGAATCGTTGACCGCATTGCGTCTGCGGGCATTGCTCTTGGAAGACCAGCGGCGGCACGACGAAGCACAAGCGGCCTACCGTGATGTTCTCGAGCGACAAATCGCCGTGCTCGGCGGCGAGCATGACAGCACCCTCGCCACTCGGGACTATCTGGCGGAGAGCATTGAAGCGGCCGGGCGGTACGAGGAGGCGCTCGAGGAGTACACCCAGGTGCTCCAGGACCGGATCCGCGTGCTCGGAGCTGACGCGGAAGCGACGTTGGTGACGCGATACAGCCGTGCCCTGGCCTTGGCGAAACTTGGGCGTCCGGAAGAGGCCGAGGAGCAGTACCGCGTGACCATGGAGGCGGAGGCCCGGGTACTGGCGCGGGACGACCCCAGCGCGCTGTTGACGCATTTCCAACTGGCCACCCTGCTGCGTGACCAGAAACGCTACGAGGAATCGGAGACCCTGCTCCGTCAGGTGGTGGAGGGACGCACGCGGTCTCTGGGGGCGGAGGCCCGTGAGACGCTGACGGCCCGGCACAGCCTCGGCTATGTGCTCAACGAGCTGGGCCGGTTCGCCGAGGCCGAGGCCGAGATCCGGGAGACCGTGCGCGGGCGGCAGCGCGTCCTGGGGCCGGAGGACCTTGCAACCCTCTGGACCCGCCACAACCTCGGCGTCGCACTCAAGGGCCTAGGCCGGCTCGATGACGCTGAGGCCGAGTGGCGCGCAGTCCTGGAGATCAGCGAGCGCGTCCTGGGCGAGGAGCACGACTGCACCGTCAGAACCCGTAAGGCCCTGGCCAGGCTGCGGGCGACGGACGGTGATCCGTCGGCGTGACCGGCGGCACCGCCAGGTCGTCCACGCCCATCCCACCCGAGGCCACCAGCAGGTCAAGCGCCAGCGCCGCCGTCCAGCTGAAGTCGCGGGTGCCGCGCGCCTCGGCGGTGTACGGGTCGACGTACTCGGCGAAGCCGGAGGAGACGGCGGCGTCGAGGGCGGCGGAGCGCAGCGCGTCGGCCCGGTCCACCGCACCGTGGAGCCGCAGGCCGCGCTCCAGCAGCCAGTTGACGTTGAACCAGGCGGGGCCGCGCCAGTAGCGGTACGGGTCGAAGGCGCGCCCCAGCAGGTCGTAGCTGGGTACGAGACGCACCGGGCCGCCCAGGCCGAAGTGGGGGCCCGACGCGGTGCGGATCAGGGCGGCGGCGATCTCGCTCGGCAGGTCGGGCACGATCAGTGGCAGCAGACCCGCGGCGCTGAGCTCAGGGATCAGCCCGCCGCCACGCAGGTCACGGCACAGGAACAGCCCGGCGGCCGGGTCCCACAACCGCTCGACCAGGGCGGCGGTGAGCCGCCGCGCCCGCGACCGATGGGGCGTCGGGTCGGCGCCGACGGTGGTGGCGATCTCGGCCAGCGCGTGCTCGGAAGCGATCAGCAGCGCGTTGACGCCCGGGTCCTCGACACAGAACCCCGAACCGGCCCCGCCGTCATCGCCGTAGCCGCGGTCCCGGTAGTCGGCGGCGAGCCGCACATAGCGGCCGTAGTCCAGGTCGGTGGGCCGGTCGGCAGCCGCGCCGTGGTCGAGGTCGGCGCGGTGGAAGGTGTCGGGCGGGGCGGGATCGACGCGCGCCAGCGGGGCGTCCCAGCAGGGGCTGTTGTCCATGCCGGGCTCCCAGGGGTGGACCACGGACACCAGCCCGCCCCCGCCCAGGTCCCGGTGTTCGGCGAGATAGCGGTGCCAGGCCGCGAGCCGTGGGTGGACGCGGGCCAGGAAGCCGCGGCGCGCCGAGGCCCGAGGGTTGGCCCGGTGCACGAGCAGACAGGCGAGCGCGTGGACCGGCGGCTGGACGATGCCGGAGGTCTCGACGGCCGCAGGCGCGCCGAGCGCCGCGCCCGCGCTGGAGGAGCGCCAGAAGTCGGGGCTCGGGAAGTACGCGTCCAGCGGCACCGCCGGGTTGAAGACGATGTGCGGGATCCGGCCGTCGCCCCACTGGGCGGCGAGCAGGGTTTCCAGTTCGCGCTGGGCGCGGTGCGGCGACAGATGGCGCAGTCCGATGGCGATGAACGCCGAGTCCCAGCTCCACTGATGCGGGTACAGACCGCGCGAGGGGACGGTGGAGGTGCCGGTCCAGTTCTCCAGGAGCACCCGCCGGGCGCCGTGCAGCAGCCGCATCGGCGCGGGTTGGGAGGGCTCGCCGCTTTCCACCAAGGGCTCCGTGGGGGTTCGTGGCCTCGTTTTGCCGTTACGGCGAAGATATCCGAGCCCGTCCCGGCGGCCCCGCTCATGTGAGCGTGCTCGTTTGAGCGGGCCCCCTCTCGTTGTATCCAAAAGGCGAGATGAGGGCCCGTCAGAGCGCGTGATTCTCGCCACTCTGATAGCCCTTCTGCTCAGATGAGCGACTGTGGTGGGGTGATTCAGTGGTCGGGGGCTGCGCTTACCTCTCCAAGTCATGGCACTCCGTGCCACCCAGTTGATGTTCGACAGCTCGAACCATTGGTTACGCACAGCGACATTCGGGCGCTTCGATATGGGCGCAGCGTGGGCGTGCGTTCGGCTCTTGAAGAAGCTGAGAAGCGGGCTGTTTCGTACGAGTGACTTTCGAACTCGTGGCAGGCGGGTGGTTACGGCCGAATGACGGGGGAGTGCACATGCTCAGAAGCCTTTGATCTGGGTACGCTCCCCGCCGTCAGGGCAGCCGAGCCGAGGAGATCGAGTCCCGTGCCGGAAACACAAGATCAGCAGAAGTTCGTTTACGACTTCACCGAGGGCAACAAGGATCTCAAGGACTTGCTCGGCGGGAAGGGTGCCAACCTCGCCGAGATGACCAATCTCGGTCTCCCCGTGCCACCGGGTTTCACCATCACCACGGAGGCATGCAAGGTCTACCTCGCCAGTGGTGAGGAGCCGGCCGCCCTGCGCGACGAGGTGAGTGCGCACCTCGACGCCCTCGAGAACAAGATGGGCAAGAAGCTCGGCCAGGCGGACGACCCGCTGCTCGTCTCCGTACGCTCCGGGGCGAAGTTCTCGATGCCCGGCATGATGGACACCGTCCTGAACATCGGGCTCTCCGACGACTCGGTGGCCGGCCTGGCGGCCCAGGCGGGCGACGAGCGGTTCGCCTGGGACTCCTACCGCCGTCTGATCCAGATGTTCGGCAAGACGGTGCTCGGCGTGGACGGCGACCTCTTCGAGGAGGCGCTGGAGGAGGCCAAGCGCGCCAAGGGCGTGACCGTCGACGTCGACCTGGACGCCGGTGACCTCAAGCGGCTGGTCGGCGAGTTCAAGGACATCGTCGCCAAGGAGACCGGCCGCAGCTTCCCGCAGGAGCCGCGCGAGCAGATGGACCTCGCGGTGCGGGCGGTCTTCGACTCGTGGAACGGCGACCGCGCCAAGCTCTACCGCCGTCAGGAGCGCATCCCGCACGACCTGGGCACCGCGGTCAACATCTGCTCCATGGTCTTCGGCAACCTCGGCCCCGACTCGGGCACCGGCGTCGCCTTCACCCGTGACCCGGCCAGCGGCCAGCAGGGCGTCTACGGCGACTACCTGCAGAACGCGCAGGGCGAGGACGTCGTCGCCGGTATCCGCAACACCGTTCCGCTCGCCGACCTCGAACAGATCGACAAGGGCTCGTACGACGAGCTCATGCGGATCATGGAGACCCTCGAGAACCACTACCTGGACCTGTGCGACATCGAGTTCACCATCGAGCGCGGCAAGCTGTGGATGCTGCAGACCCGCGTCGGCAAGCGCACCGCCGGGGCCGCCTTCCGGATCGCCACCCAGCTGGTCGACCAGGGCCTGATCGACGAGGCCGAGGCGCTGCGCCGGGTCAACGGCGCGCAGCTCGCCCAGCTCATGTTCCCCCGCTTCGACGAGGAGGCGGCGAACGGCGGCACGGTGCGCAAGCTCGGGCGGGGCATCGCCGCCTCGCCGGGCGCGGCCGTCGGCAAGGCCGTCTTCGACTCGTACACCGCCATCAAATGGTCCCGGTCCGGCGAGAAGGTCATCCTCATCCGCCGTGAGACCAACCCCGACGACCTCGACGGCATGATCGCCGCCGAGGGCATTCTGACCTCCCGGGGCGGCAAGACCTCGCACGCCGCCGTGGTCGCCCGCGGTATGGGCAAGACCTGTGTCTGCGGCGCCGAGGAGCTGGAAGTCGACACCAAGCGGCGCCGGATGACGGCGCCGGCGCTCGACGGCAAGGACGGGCTGGTGATCGAGGAGGGCGACGTCATCTCCATCGACGGCTCCTCCGGCAAGGTCTACCTCGGCGAGGTGCCGGTCGTCCCGTCCCCGGTCGTCGAATACTTCGAGGGCCGGATGCACGCGGGCGCCGACGACGCCGACGAACTGGTCGGCGCCGTACACCGGATCATGGCCTACGCCGACCGGGTGCGCCGGCTGCGGGTGCGGGCCAACGCCGACAACGCCGAGGACGCCAATCGCGCCCGGCGGTTCGGGGCCCAGGGCATCGGCCTGTGCCGCACCGAGCACATGTTCCTCGGCGAGCGGCGCGAACTGGTCGAGCGGCTGATCCTCGCCCACACCGACGAGGAGCGCGAGACCGCACTCGGCGCGCTGCTGCCGCTCCAGAAGGACGACTTCGTCGAGCTCTTCGAGTCGATGGACGGCCTGCCCGTCACCGTACGGCTGCTCGACCCGCCGCTCCACGAGTTCCTGCCCGACATCACCGAACTGTCGGTGCGCGTCGCGCTCGCCGAGTCCCGCAAGGACCACAACGAGAACGACCTGCGGCTGCTCCAGGCCGTGCACCGGCTGCACGAGCAGAACCCGATGCTGGGCCTGCGCGGGGTGCGCCTCGGCCTCGTCATCCCGGGCCTGTTCGCCATGCAGGTACGGGCCATCGCGGAGGCCGCCGCCGAGCGCCGTAACGCCAAGGCCGATCCGCGCGCCGAGATCATGATTCCGCTGGTCGGCACGGTCCAGGAGCTGGAGATCGTCCGCGAGGAGGCCGAGCGGGTCATCGAGGAGGTGGAGCGGGCCCGGGGCGTGGACCTCAAGCTGACCCTCGGCACCATGATCGAGCTGCCGCGCGCCGCGCTGACCGCCGCTCAGATCGCCGAGTCCGCCGACTTCTTCTCCTTCGGCACCAACGACCTCACTCAGACCGTCTGGGGCTTCTCCCGCGACGACGTCGAGGGGAGTTTCTTCACCGCCTACCTGGAGAAGGGCATCTTCGGCGTCAGCCCCTTCGAGACCATCGACAAGGACGGCGTCGGCTCCCTCGTCCGAAGCGCCGCCGAGGCCGGCCGCGCCACCCGCCCCGGCCTCAAGCTCGGCGTCTGCGGGGAGCACGGCGGCGACCCGGAGTCCGTCCACTTCTTCCACGAGGTGGGCCTGGACTACGTCTCCTGCTCGCCGTTCCGCATCCCGGTCGCCCGCCTGGAGGCCGGCCGCGCGGCGGTCATGGAGCGGTAACCCAACCACCGGAGTCACGCTGGGGTCTCCTACCCTCACCCCGGCGCTGACTCCGGCCCGCGAAGGGGGCGGCACCTGTGCGGAGGTGCCGCCCCCTCCTTCGCTGATCGGGTCAGCGGGTCGTGTATGTGTACGCGAGCAGCGCTATCGGCATCGCGGCGCACACGGGGGGCGGTTCGACATCACCGTGTGCACAACCGGTCCAATGCCGACCGGCTTTCATGGTCCGCGGCGCGGAATATCACCAACCGCTGATCCGGATCTTGAAGCGGCGTAAGAACTTCGAAATGCACTGCGATCACACCGACGTCAGGATGCCTCATCACCTTGTGTCCGCGGCCGTTGACCTTGATGTCCCGCTCGGCCCACAATCGTGCGAATTCCTCGTCATGAGTGATGAATTCGGCAATGAGGCCGGTCAAGGCCCGATCCTCCGGATGCGCGGCCCACGCAGCGCGCAGGTGAGCGATCCCCTCCCGCACAACGCGTTCCCGGTCGACGTAGAACTCGCGTATCTCCGGATGCATCAGGCACAGCCACATCGAATTGCGCTGTGACGGCGGCAGGGTGTCGAAATCCAGTAACAGCCTCGTCATTTCGCGGTTCCAGGCCAGTATGTCGTAGCGGTGGTTCATCAGCATGGCCGGCAGCGGCGACAGGTCGGCGACCAGCCGGGCCAATGACGGCGCCGCGGTGGTGGCGGGCTTGTCGGCGTTGCGGGGGTGCTGCTGAGCCAGGTTGAAGAGGTAGGCGCGTTCGACGGGGGCCAGGCGCAGGGCCTGGGCCAGTGCCTCCACCACGTCCGCTGAGGGCCGCAGCCCGCGGCCCTGTTCCAGTCGCACGATGTAGTCGACGCTGACTCCGGCCAGTTCGGCGACCTCTTCGCGGCGCAGTCCCGGGGTCCGCCGGGCCTGCCGACGCGACGGCAGACCGAGATCGCGCGGGTCCAGCCGTTCGCGCCGGGTTCGCAGAAACGCGGCCAGCTCCTGTGTTGCGTCCACGGTGTGGGGCGTCATGTTCGTTCCAACAGCCAGGGTAGGACCGGCGTTCCCAGGAACCTCTTTCCCTTACCCCCGGCTCGCTGCGGTCACAGCCTTGTTCTCGGCAATGGATCACGAGCACAGGAGGACACGATGTCGATCACCCTCGACACCTACCGGCTGCTGGGCCGCTCCGGGCTGCGGGTCTCACCGCTGGCGCTGGGTGCGGCGACCTTCGGCACCGATTGGGGCTGGGGAGCCGAGCAGGACGAGGCACGCAAGCTGTTCGACCTCTACGTCGAGCGAGGCGGCAACTTCATCGACACCGCCAACACCTACACCAATGGCAGCTCCGAGCGTTTGCTGGGCGAATTCACCCGCGACAAGCGCGAAAGCCTGGTGCTGGCAACGAAATACACGACGCTGCGCCGGCCCGGCGACCCGAATTCCGCGGGTAGTCACCGCAAGAGCCTGTTCGCTTCGGTGGAAGCGAGCCTGCGACAGCTCAATACGGACTACATCGATCTGCTCTACCTGCACGTGTGGGATTTCACGACACCGGTCGAGGAGATCCTGCGCGGCATGGACGATCTGGTCCGGCAGGGCAAGATCTTGTATGCGGGGATCTGCAACACCCCGGCCTGGCAGGTGTCGCGCATGCAGGCGATCGCCGACCTGCGCGGCTGGTCGCCGCTGGTCGCGCTGCAGATCGAATACAACCTGATCGAGCGTACCGGGGAACGTGACCTGATCCCCATGGCACGCGAGATGGGGCTGGGGGTGATCCCGTATTCACCCCTGGCCGGCGGGGTGCTCACCGGCAAGTACAGCCGCGACGACCTGATCGCGGCGAACGTCGCATCCGACGACGGCACCCGCAAGAGCTTCAACCTCGCCTTGGGTACGCTCACCGAACGTAACCTTGCCATCGCTGATGTCGTGAAGGAGGTCGCCACGGAGCTGGGCCGCACCCCCGCCCAGGCCGGGCTGGCCTGGACCCTGCGGAATCCGGGCGTGACGGCACCGATCATCGGCGCCCGCACCCCCACGCAGCTGGAGGACAACCTGGGCGCCCTGGAGATCGACTTCACCGCCTCCCAACTGGCCCGCCTCGACGAGGCCGGCACGATTGGACTCGGCTTCCCGCACGACATGCTCGCCAGTGACCACATCCGCAAGGTGACCGCAGGTGACCTGAAGATCGAAACTCGCCGCTGATATCCGATGGAGCGCAGGCCCTCCGCCGGCGCGACCAGTTCCTTGGTGCCGATCGGTTGTCCGCGCCTCCGGCGGTGCCGCCGAGGCGGGGATGAAGTAGGCCCGTCCGCCTCCGAGGGGCGCGATACGGAGGCGGGTGCCGCCCCCTCGCCGCCGACTACGGACACCCGCACCACGAACCCGGCGGGCTGATCGGGGACCTCTGCCCCCGTCCGTGATTGACCGGACCTACGAGCCCCGCGTGTTACGCTCCCAGCCGGCTTCTCACCGTCGGGCCTCGCGCCTCGCCAACCAGCTTCCCCCGGGTCCGGATGACACGGGGAGGGTGGAAGCCACCTCACCACATCCTGGGAAGGGTGTTCTGTGATGGTGGCGACGTGCGTCCGTCGGCTCTTCCGGTTCTCCCTTCCCTCAGGGAGGTCTCCGGAGTGTCGGAAGTCAAGTCCGCGGTCACATCCGCGGAGCAACCAACCACACAGCGTCCGTGGCTGGTTCTCGCGATCATGTGCATCGGCTTCTTCATGTCGTTGCTCGACGGATCCATCGTCAATGTCGCCATTCCCACCCTGATCGACAGCCTTGACGCCTCGTACGACCAGGTCTTGTGGGTCATCGACGGCTATCTGCTCGTCTTCTCGGTGCTGCTGATCACCACCGGGCGGCTGGGGGACATCTTTGGATACCGACGGCTGTACGTGATCGGCATCGTCAGCTTCACCGTCGCCTCGGCGCTGTGCGGGCTGGCCGATTCGCCGGGCCGGCTGCTGGCGGCGCGGGCGCTGCAGGGGCTGGCCGGGGCGCTGCTGTTTCCGCAGGTCATCTCGTCGATCCTGACGATCTTCCCGCCACGGCAACGCGGTCGCGCCTTCGGCCTGTTCGGGGCGATCGTGGGCTTCGCGCCGGTCATCGGCCCGGTTGTGGGCGGCTTTCTGCTCGCTCACTTCAGCTGGCGCTGGATCTTCTTCATCAACGTCCCGATCGGGATCGCCACCGCCGTGCTGGCGCTGACCTTCGCGCCGCCCATGCGCTCGGGCCGCACCCACCGGCTCGATCTGGTCGGCGTCGCGCTGGTCACCGCCGGGCTGAGCGGCATCGTGTTCGGCCTGATCGAGGGGGAGCGCTATGACTGGGGCACCATCGCCGGGCCGATCAGCATCACCTCGGTCGTCGTCGCGGGCGTCGTGCTGCTGGTGGTGTTCGTCCTCTGGCAGCAGCGGCAACAGCGGCTGCGGGAAGAGCCTTTGATGCCGCTGGCGTTGTTCCGGGCACGCAACTTCGCGGTCGGCAACTGGGTCGGCTTCGTCTTCCAACTCGGCATGATCGGCATCATGTTCGTGCTGGTGCTGTATCTGCAGATGGCGCGCGGGTACTCGGCGCTGGGGACCGGGTTGGTGGTGCTGCCGAACGCCGTGCTCACCGCGGTCGGCTCCGCGTACGCCGGACGGCTGTCGGACAAGTTCGGCGGCAAGTACGTCCTGATGGCCGGGGTGACGCTGCTGGCCGTCGGCCTGCTCGTACTGGTGGCGATGGTCGGCCCCGCCAGCAGTGCGTGGAGTCTGCTGCCCGGTCTGACCATCATCGGGATCGCCGGCGGCGCCACGTTCGCACCGCTGCAGCAGGCCACCATGGACGGTGTCGACCCACGGCTGGCCGGGGCGGCCTCCGGCGTCTCCAGCACCACGCGGCAGATCGGCGGTGTCCTCGGCACCGCCGTACTGGGCGCCCTGCTGTCGGCCCGCCTCTCCTCGACGTTGCACAGCGAGGCCCAGAAGCGCGCCGGCCGGCTGCCGGAGCAGCTGCGTACGCGGTTCATCGACGACAGCGCCGCCGCCGGGCAGCACTTCCGCCCGCCCACGGCGCCGGACGGTCTGCCCCCGGCCGCGACCAGGCTGTACGAACGCGTCACCGTCGATACGTTCGCCACCGGCTTCGTGGGCGCCATGCGCACCACGTTTGTGGCGTGCGCCGTGGTGCTGGTGGCCGCCGCCTTGTTCTGCTTCCTGTTCGGCCCGGGGAGGAAGCCGACGGCCGAGACCGCGCCGCTGGAGTGACCGGGCGCTGACGGTGGTCGCGGCCCGGTGGCCGCGACCACCGTCGGGCTCACTTCGGGTAGGCCGCCCACCGGTCGAGAGCGAACCCGTCACCCTCCCGCCGGACCTCCACGGCCCCCGCCCCGCCGAAGTGCGCGGGGATGACCAGCTCCCGTTCGTCGGCGGCTCGTTCGAGGATCCGGCGGCGGCTGCTCACCGCCTGCGCCGGGTCGAGGCAGAAGCAGGTGCTGAGGGAGGGGTGGAGAATCTGCACCGGGCTGTGCAGCAGGTCGCCGACGAACACCGCCCGGTCGCTGCCGGAGGCGAGCCGCAGCACTGATGAGCCGGGCGTGTGGCCGGGTGCGGACTCCAGGGTGAGGTGCTGGTCGATGCGGTGGGAGCCGTTCCACAGGACGGCCTGACCGGCGCGGTGGATGGGCGCGATGCTGTCCTCGTAGATCAGCCGGTCGTCTTCGCGCAGGCCGTTCGCGTACGCGTTCTCCGGGCCGAAGTGGTGGTCGTCCGCCGCGGGGATCAGGTACTGGGCATGGGGAAAGGTCGGCACCCATGCCCCCTCGGCGTCCCTGGTGTTCCAGCCGACATGATCGCCGTGGACATGGGTGTTGACGACCACGTCGACGTCCTGCGGGCGGACCCCGGCGCGCGCCAGGCGGTCGAGGAAGTCACCGCGCCACTGGTGGAACTGCGGCGAACTCGGCCGCTCCCGCCCGTTGCCCACCCCGGTGTCGATCAGGACGGTCCGCCCGCCGCTGCGCAGCACCCAGCTCTGCAGGGCGACCACCGCCCTGTCGCTGTCCGGATCCCAGTGGTCCGGCGCCAGCCACTCCTCGTTGTCCTTCCACACCTCGGCGGTCGCCGCCGGGACGAGGCCGCGGGTGGGTGCGAATGGCCCCTGCCACTCGGTGACCCGGATGACCTCGACATCGCCCAGCACGATGCTCTGCACGCTCTCGCTCTTCATGTCCTCGACCCTAGAAAGAGCCGTTGATCTCCTCAATGCTCACTGAGCTCAACCGAATACGCATCCGTCTCAGCCTTGAGTCCATCGATACTCTGGCTCGATGGATGTGGTGAGCGACGCGATCTCGACCGTGCGCCTCGGGCGGCCCTCCTCCAGCCGGGTGCGGGTGAGCGGGAGGTGGTGCACGCGGCTCGCCCCGTATGACGGCGCGGGCTTCCATGTCGTACTGGAGGGCGGCTGCTGGCTGCTGCCCGACGGCGGCGCTCCGGTCTCGCTCGGTACGGGTGACGCGGTGCTGCTGCCACACGGCACGGGGCATGTGATCGCCGACTCTCCCGTGGACGCGGTGGCCGTAGAGCGGGCGGTGCCGTTCGAGCGATGGCTGGACGGGACGGTTCCGCGCCGGCCGGAGGCCGTCTCGGGCGAGGTCGAGATGGTTTGTGGCAAGTACCGGCTCGACCGCAGTCGCGTACACCCGCTCATGGCGGAACTGCCCGAGGTCGTCCATCTGCCGAACCGCGTCGGCAGCCACCCCGAACTCCGCTCCGTCATCGACCTGCTGGGCCGCGAGCTGGGAGGACAGCAGCCCGGCTCCTGCATGGCGATCCCCAGCCTGCTCGATCTCTTCCTCATCTACGTGCTCCGCTCCTGGATGGCCGAGGGCGCGTCCGGAGTCTGGCCAGGCGTTCTGGTCGACCCAGTGGCGGCCGCCGCGCTACGGGCGCTGCACTCCGACCCCTCCGCCCCGTGGACCAACGACCGCCTGGCCGCCGAGGCGGGCGTCTCGCGCCCCACCCTGGCCCGCCGGTTCACGGCCCTGGTCGGCCGCCCCCCGATGGCGTACCTCACCTGGTGGCGCCTGACCCTCGCCGCCGCCCAGCTCCGCGACACACCGGATCCCCTGGCCACCATCGCCCGCCGGGTCGGCTACGGCACCCCGTACGCCCTCTCCCACGCCTTCAGCCGGGAGTTCGGCACCAGCCCCGGGCGGTACCGGGCGGAGACCGCCGCGGGACGGACCACGGCGGGACGGACCACGGCGCGGGCGAGGGGGCGGCACCTGGCCGGGGGCCGCCCCCTCTCACTCCCCCCACGGGAGCCGTTGCCGCTCGCATCGGCTGGGGCGGCAACAGAAGTGCCCAGACGGCCGTAACACACTCGTCACCCCCCACGGGAACGAGCAAATCCGGTCGTGAGCACCGCCTGTTGAATTGCGGACGTCCCTCCGGGGCCTTTCCCGGAGGCCGCGCTTTTCAACGGTGAACAGCATTCCGGCCCCGCACGGCTTGCCGCGCCCCGTTTCAACTCTGGCCAAAAGGACGTGGTCACTGACGGTGGCACCGTGCATACTCTTCCGTGGTCGGGGGGCGATCACGGGTGTCACTTGGTGGGGGTCCGGTGCTGCGTGTGCATTTCGGCGAGCTCGATCTGGCCCGGCTGCGGATGGCGATCCGCCCGGACGCGCTGTGGGAAACCGTTTTGAGTTTCCACCGGCTGCGGGAGCACCGGGCCGTCACCGTATACGGAGAATGGCGTTCACTGGCGCGAAATAGGCTTAACGGCGAAGCGCGGCTGCTCGCGCCGCTCATTCCCTCACGCGGCTATTTCCCCGACTTCCTCACCCCGGCCGAGGGCGGAATGGGCTGCGACAGCGGCATGGAAGCGCTGCGCGCCACCTCACAGACCCGGCTGCACACCGAGATTTCCCGCCTCCCGGCCGCGGCCCGCCTCCCCGGCTGGATACGCGACCTCGGCCAGGGCGAGCGGCGCTCGCTGGACCGTCTGACCGCCGCGCTGACCTCCTACCACCACGCCGCCATCGCCCCGTACTGGCCGCGCCTGCAAGCCCGTATCGAGGCCGACCGCGCCGTACGGGGCCGCGCCCTGCTGGACGGGGGAGCCGACGGACTGCTGGCGTCCCTGCCGCCCACGATGCGCTGGCGGCCGCCGGTCCTGGAGGTCGACTACCCGGTCGACCGCGACCTGGAGCTCGGCGGGCGCGGGCTGCTGCTCCAGCCGTCGTTCTTCTGCCGAAGAACCCCGGTCACCCTCTTCGACCCCGACCTGAGACCGGTGCTGGTCTACCCGGTCGAACACGCCCCGCGCCCCGCACCGCCCCACCCCCCGGCCCGCCCCGCCACGGCCCCCCGCGCCCGGCCCGTCGCCACACCCCGCCCCGCCCCTGCCCCCGTCCCGGGCCTTGGCGCCGGGGCCGCCCAGTCGCTGAGCAAGCTCGTCGGACAGACCCGCTCCGCCGTGCTCCAGGGCGTCGGCGGCGGCTGCACCACCAGCGAACTCGCCCGCCGCGTGGGCGTGTCGATCGCCTCCGCCAGCCAGCACGCCACCGTGCTGCGCGACGCCGGCCTGGTGCTCACCCTCCGCCGGGGCAGCGCCGTACTGCACACCCTGACCCCGCTGGGCGCCGCCCTGCTGCGCGGCGGCGCCCCCGCTCAGTCCCCTGCTCAGTCCCCTGCTCAGTCCTCCGCTCAGTCGTCGATGCCCGAGCGCTCCACGCCCGCGACGATGTAGCGCTGCAGGAAGAGGAAGACCACCAGCAGCGGCAGGATCGAGACGGCAGCCGCGACGAACAACTCGTGGATGTTGACCGTCTGGGCGGTGGTGAACGTCGACAGGGCGACCTGCACGGTCCACGCGTCCCGGTCCTGGCCGATGACCAGCGGCCACAGGAACGCATTCCAGGCGCCGATGAAGACGATCGTGCCGACGGCCGCGAACACCGGCCGGGAGTTGGGCACCACGACCCGCCAGTACGTACGCCAGTAGCCGAGCCCGTCCACCCGCGCCGCGTCCTCCAGCTCCCTGGGAAACCCCAGGAAGTACTGGCGGAAGATGAACGCCGCGAAAGCGCTGAACAGCGTCGGCACCACCAGCCCGCGCAGCGTGGACACCCAGCCGAGCGAGGACACCAGGACGAAGGTCGGCACGAAGGTGACGGCCGCCGGGACCATGAGCGTGCCCAGGATCCAGTAGAAGACCACGTTCGCGTAGCGGTACGGGATCCGGGCCAGCCCGTACCCCGCGAGGGAGGCCAGCAGCAGCGTGCCCAGCGTCGTCGCCACCGCGATCAGCGAGGAGTTGAGCAGCGCGTGCGCCATCGGCACATTCGGGTCGTCGAACAGCTCGCCGATATTGGACCAGCGCAGCTCGCTCGGGAAGAACGTCCACTCGGCGGAGGTGATGTCCTCCTCGCGCGACAGCCCGTTGCGCAGCAGCAGATAGAAGGGGATCAGGAAGAGCAGCGCCAGCGCGATCAGCAGGACGAGCCGCAGCGCGCGGCCGACGCGTACGAGCGGTTCGCGTACGAGGGGATCGCGCGCGGGGGTGGCGCGTTCGGGGGCGGTGCGTTCGGGGGTGAGGGGTTCTCCCATTCCGGTCAGTCCTCCTTCCGGCCGAGCCTGAACCAGCGGGCCTGAGCCACCGTCACCACCGCGATGATCAGCGCCAGGATCACCGCGCCCGCGCTGCCCATCCCCAGGTTCTGCCCCTGCCCAAGCGCCGTGTAGTACAGGTACACCAGCGGCGGACGGGCATACGGCGGATAGCCGCGCGAGTCCGAGAGCAGGTTGTAGAACTCGTCGAACGCCTGGAACGCGTTGATGACCAGCAGCAGCGTCACCGCGATCGACGTCGCCCGCAGCTGCGGAAAGGTGATGTACCGGAAGACCTGCCACCCCGGCCGCGCCCCGTCCACCGCCGCCGCCTCGTACAGGCCGCGCGGGATGCGCTGCAGCCCGGCCAGGAACAGCACCATGTAGAAGCCCGCCTGAAGCCACAGCCGTACGGTCACGATGACCAGCCAGTACCAGGGCGGGTCGGTCGTCGACAGCCAGGCGATCTGATCCGCGCCGAACCAGCCGAGCACGGTGTTGGCCAGCCCGAACCGCACCCCGTTGAAGATCGACATCTTCCAGATCAGCGCCGCCACGACATACGAGCACGCCACGGGGAGGAAGAACACCGACCGGAAGAACGCCTGCGCCCAGCGCAGCCGGTTGACCATCAGCGCGAGGGAGAGCGAGAGGAGGTAGGTGGCCGGGACGATGAAGGCCGTGAAGACCAGGAAGGTGACGAGGCTGTCGGTGAAGGCGTCGTCCCGCAGCATCGCCGTGTAGTTGTCCAGGCCGACGAAGTCCGTCGGCGAGACGGTGTTGTGCGCGTCGAAGAAGCTGAGGTAGACGCTCCACGCCAGCGGTACGTAGGTGAACAGACTGAGCCCGATCGCGAACGGGCCGACGAAGACCCAGAACCACAGCGTGCGGTTCTGCTTGCCCAGCAGCCTGTGCCGCAGCGTCGTGCGTGACGTACCGGGCGCAGGCTTGTCCTGAGGCGTGCGCGAAAGCGTGGCCGGGGTGATCTGCGAGTCCTGCGCCATCGCGGGCGTCAGCTCTTCTTCTGCACGCGCCGCAGCTCCGCACCCACCTTGCGCACCACGTCCCGCAGCTCCTGATCCGCGCTCGCGCCGTCCTTGATGATCCGGCTGAGCGCGTCCTGGTACGCGGTCCGGCTCGCGGGGGTCCACAGCAGCGGCTCGGCGAAGCCGTGGTCGGTGGCGTAGCGCACCGCGTCCCCGGCCGCGCCGTCGCGCAGCTTGTCGGCCTTCTTGGCGAGCGAGATCCGGGCCGGGATGTGGAAGCCGTACGACAGCGCGAAGTCCTCCTGGTACTCCGTCCTGTCCACCCACAGCCACTTCACGAAGGCCTTCGCCTCCTCCTTGTGCTTCGCCTTCGCGCTGACCGCCGCGCCATACGCCCCGACCGGCACCGACGGCTTCCCCGCCGACCCGTCCTTCGGGAACGGCAGCACCCCGAAGTCATCGCCCAGCGCCTTCTTGACCGCCGGCAACGCCCACAGGCCCGACCACTGCATGGCCGTGAGCCCCTGGATGAACGCCGACGGATCCGACCAGTCCGAGGGAGCGCCGAGCAGCAGTGACTTGTCCGCGTACAGCCGGTGGATCTTCTCCAGCGCGCGGGCGGCGGCCGGGTCGTCGAAGCCGGCCTTGCCGTCGTCGGTGACCAACTGCAGCCCCGCGGCCTGCAGCGGGGTGCCGCCGAGCACCCCGGCGCCCCCGTCATTGCCCAGGAACAGCCCCTTGGTCTTCTTGTCCGTGAGTTCCTTCGCCGCGTCGACCAGCGCGTCGAGCGTCTGCGGCGGCTCCACGCCGGCGTCCTTCAGCAGGCTCTTGCGGTAGTAGAGCAGCTGCATGTCGACGACCTGCGGAACGCCCCAGATCTTGCCCTCGTACGTCTTGGGGGCCAGGACCGCCTGGTTGAAGTCGTCCTTGACGCCGTCGAGGAGGTCGGTCAGATCCACCACCTGGCCGCCCTGGATCTGATCCAGCGTCGGGCCATTGGCCTCGAAGACGTCCGGGCCGGACGCGGTGAGCAGCGCGGCGGCCGTCTGCTGGTCGTAGTTCCCCGGCCGCCACTGCACCTCGACCTTGGCCTTGCCGGTCTTGCCGTACGCGGCGGCGTACCGCTTCACCGCCTGCTCGGTGCCGTCCTCGCCGTACTGGTGGTACCACTGCTCGATGACCGGCTTACCGTCCGAATCGTCCGACTCCCGGCCGGTGTTGGAGCCGCACGCGGCGGCCAGCGCTCCCGTCAGAGCCAGGCTCCCGCCAGTGCTGAGCAGTCGTCTACGGCTGATGGACATGCTGCGCCCCCTCGCGTCATCGCTCCCTGTAACCAGATCGTGCCAACCAACCACGGTACGACCCAGTGATCAACCATGGGGGCGTATTACGACAGCGCTGTTGCGGCGGTATGTCAGCTGCTCCGGCCAGAGTTTGACGGGGCGTCGGCGGCGTCGTCATCCATCTCGTCGAAGACCCGCTGGGCGGTGGCGAACGCGGAGTTCGCCGCCGGAACGCCGCAGTAGACCGCGCTCTGCAGCAGCACCTCGCCGATCTCCTCACGGGTGAGGCCATTGGTGAGGGCGGCCCGGATGTGCATGGCCAGCTCCGCGTCATGGCCGTGGGCGATGAGCGCGGTGAGGGTGATACAGCTGCGGATGCGGCGGTCCAGGGCGTCGCCGGTCCAGATCTCGCCCCAGGCGTAGCGGGTGATGAAGTCCTGGAAGCGGGCGGTGAAGGGGGTCGTACGGGCGATCGCGCGGTCGACGTGGGCGTCGCCGAGGACGGCGCGGCGGACGGCGAATCCGGCGGCGCGGCGGGAGGCGTCGTCGCCGGCGCTGACGTTGACTTCTGCGTCGGTGTCGGTGTCGGTGTTCGTATCGGTGTCCGCGTCCGTGGCCGCCCCTGCGGCAAAGTGCGCGAGCAGCGCCGCGGTGACCGGCCCCGGCCGCTCCACCCCGGCCAGATGCGCGGCCCCCGCCACCTCCAGCAGACTCGCCCCCGGCACCGCGTCCGCGATCTCGCGGGCGTGCGCGGGCGGGGTGGCGGGGTCGTCGCGGCCCGCGACGACCAGCGTGGGCACGCCCGTGATGGACGGCAGGGCGGAGCGCAGATCGTACGAGGCGAGGGCGTCGCAGCAGGCCGCGTACCCCGCGCGGTCGCAGGCCCGCAAGTCCGCCAGCAGTGCGACGGCGCGGGGCGAGGCGGCGAAGCGGTGCGAGAACCAGGTGCCCGGCCGGCTCGCGACCATCGCCTCCGTACCCTCGGCCCGTACGAGCGCGGCCCGCTCGCGCCAGGACGCGGGCTCGCCGAAACGTGCCGAGGAGCAGATCACGGCAAGCGATTCGACCCGCTCCGGATGGTGCGTGGCCAGATACAGCCCGACCGCCCCGCCGATCGAGATCCCCGCGTACGCGAACCGCTCCCACCCCTGCGCGTCGGCGAGCCGCAGCACGAGGGCGGCGAGGCCGCCGACGGTGGCGCTGCCGTCGGAGGGCAGCAGCCCGGTGGGGGAGCGGCCGTGGCCGGGCAGATCCCAGCGCAGCACGCGGTGCGTGCGGGCGAGGGCGGGCAGTTGGGGCTCCCAGACGGCGAGGGAGGTGCCGATGGACGGGCCGAGGATGAGGGGCGGGGCGGTGGCGTGGCCGTCGAGGAAGTGGTGAGGGAGGTCAGTCATGGGCGGTGCTCCGGGCGGGGGCGAGGGGTGAGGGGTGAGGGGGAGGATCCGCGCGGCGCAGTGCGCGGTCGACGAGTGCGGCGGCGGAGCCGGTGTAGCGGGCCGGATCCGTCAGCTCCCGCAGCCGCGTCTCCGAGAGCACGTCCGCGAGCCCCGGCACCTCCGCCAGGGTTCCGGCCAGCGCCGCCGCCGGCCCGACGCCCTCCTCCCCGGCCCGCCGGGACGCCGACGTCAGCAGCTCCTTCGCGCGCGAGCGGCCGACGAGGGGCGCGAGCGCGGCGGCGATCCGCTCGCTGACGATGAGGCCGTCGGTGAGCGCGAGGTGTTCGCTCATCCGGTGCGGGAACACCCGCAGGCCCTCCGCCAGCTCGGCGGCCTCCCGCGCGGCCCCGCCCGCCAGCCGCAGCAGCTCGCGCAGCGGCTGCCACTCGGCGTGCCACGCCCCGGCGGGCCGCTCGTCCTCGGCGGCGAGCGAGCCGAGGAGCGTGGCGGCGAGCCCGGGGGCCTGCCGCGCGGCGGCGGCGATGAGCGTGGCGCGGACCGGGTTGCTCTTGTGCGGCATCGCGGACGACCCGCCCCCGCTGCCCTCGGCGACCTCCCCGATCTCCGTCCGGGAAAGCACCAGGACATCCGCCGCGACCTTGCCCAGCGCACCGACAGTGAAGGCGAGCGCGGTCCCGAGGTCGGCCACGGGGGTACGCAGCGTATGCCACGGCAACACGGGCTCGGCGAGGCCCAGCTCGCCGGCGAACCGCGCCGCGAGCCGAACGCCAGGGTCATCGCCCGCCGTGCCAGTCACACCGGCGCCCTCCGTCAACGCCGCGAAGGCCGCGAAGGCCGCCAACGTACCGGCCGCGCCCCCCAATTGGGCGGGCGGGCGCAGCGCGGTGAGGCGGTCGTGGGCGTCCAGGGTCAGGGCGCGCCAGCCTGCTGCCTTCAGGCCGAAGGTGGTGGGCACGGCGTGTTGGGTGAGAGTGCGGGCGGGCATGGGGGTGGTGCGGTGAGTGGCCGCCAGGCGGCCGAGGGCCGTGGCCGTGCGGGCCAGGTCGGCCAGGATCAGCGGCAGGGTGCGGGCGGCGACCAGCATGGTGGCGGTGTCCAGGATGTCCTGGCTGGTCGCGCCGCGGTGGACGTACGCGGCCGTCTCCCGGTCCGTACGGGCCACCGCCGCCGTCAGGTCGGCGACCAGCGGGATGACCGGGTTGCCCCCGGCGCGGGCGCGTACGGCGAGGTCCCGCACGTCGTACAGCTCGGCCCGCGCCGCGTCCGCCACGGCCACCGCCGCCGCGCCTGGCGCCTGCCCGAGCGCGGCCTGCGCCCGGGTGAGCGCGGCCTCCGCGTCCAGCATGGCCTGGAGGAAGGCGACATCCCCGGTGGCCTCCTCGACGGCCGACCCGGCCCGCACCGGTGACAGCAGCCCGGTGTCGTCGGCGGAAGAAGCCGCGTGGGAGCTAGCGGAACTCAAGGAAGACCGTCTCCCCCTCGCCCTGGAGGCGGATGTCGAAGCGGTACGTCCCCGGCTGCGGCCCGGCCGTTGCCACCAGGGATTCGCGGCGGGCCGGGGGGAGTGAGGCGAGGAGGGGGTCGGCGGCGTTGGCGGTGGCGTTTTCGGGGAGGTAGACGCGGGTGAAGAGGTGGTGCAGCAGGCCGCGGGCGTGGACGCAGACGCTGATGTAGGGGGCCGGGGAGGGGGCGCCCGGGGGGAGGGTGCGGGCGGTCCAGTGGCCGTCGGCGTCCGTGGGGATCCGGCCGAAGCCGGTGAAGTCCACTCCGTTGCGTCCGGCGTAGCCGCCGGTCACCGGGTCGCGGCGGATCGAGCCGGGGGCGCCGGACAGGGAGCCGTCGGGGCCCGCCTGCCAGAGTTCGACCAGGGCGTCGGGGACGGGGGCGCCCACGCCGTCGTACACGTATCCGTGCAGGGTGATCGCGTCCGCGCGCCCCGCCGGGGCCATGTCGCCGCCGCCGGTGAAGGGCAGGGCGTAGCCGTAGAAGGGGCCGACGGTGTGCGAGGGGGTGGGGGACAAGGGGAGTTGTCGGGCGGGCTGCGCGGGCATCAGCGGCCTTCCTCGATCCAGGTGGCGGACGGCCCGTCCAGGACGATGTCCCAGCGGTAGCCGAGCGACCATTCGGGCTGGGACAGCGTGTGGTCGTACGTCGCGACCAGCCGCTGCCGCGCCCGCTCGTCGGCGACCGACTGGAGGATCGGGTCGTAGGCGAAGAGCGGATCGCCGGGGAAGTACATCTGGGTGACCAGGCGCTGGGTGAACGCCGTCCCGAAGAGGGAGAAGTGGAGGTGCGCGGGGCGCCAGGCGTTGACGTGGTTGCGCCACGGATACGCGCCCGGCTTGATGGTGGTGAAGGTGTAGCTCCCGTCGTCGCCGGTGAGGGTGCGGCCGACGCCGGTGAAGTTGGGGTCGAGCGGGGCGGGGTGCTGGTCGCGCAGATGGGCGTAGCGGCCGGACGCGTTGGCCTGCCACAGCTCGATGAGCTGTCCGCGCACCGGGCGGCCCCGGCTGTCGAGGAGCCGCCCGGAGACGGTGATGCGCTCGCCGAGGGGTTCGCCCTGGTGCTGGACGGTGAGGTCGTTGTCGGTCGCGGTGATGTCGGTCTGGCCGAAGACCGGCGTGTGCAGCTCGACGGTCTCCGGGTCGCCCTGGACGGCGACGAGCGGCTGCTTGGGGTGGCGCAGCAGGCTGCTGCGGTACGGCGGGAAGTCGCGCGGCGGGTGGTGGGCGGCGGGCGCGCCGTCGGCGCGGGCCTTGCCGTACCCCTCCTGGAGCGCGGCCAGTTCGCCGTCGATGTCGGACTGGGTGAGAGACAACTGAGTCACCGTTACCTTTCGAGTACGAGCGCGAGGCCCTGCCCGACGCCGATGCACAGCGTGGCCAGCCCCACCCCGGAGCCCGCCGCCGCGAGCTGGTGGGCGACGGCCCCGGCGAGCCGGGCGCCGGAGGCGCCGAGGGGGTGGCCGATGGCGATGGCGCCGCCGCGCGGGTTGACGAGGGCGGGGTCCAGGTCCGGCCATTCGGCGAGGCAGCCCAGCACCTGTGCGGCGAACGCCTCGTTGAGCTCCAGGGTGGTCAGGTCGGCGAAGGCGCGGCCGGCCTTGGCGAGCGCGCGGTTCACGGCCTCGACCGGCCCGAGGCCGAAGTACTGCGGCTCGATGCCGGTGACGGCGGACGCGCCGATCCGGGCCAGCGGTTCGCGTCCGGTGGCCCGCAGCCCCTCCTCGTCGACGAGCAGCAGCGCGGCCGCGCCGTCGTTCAGCGGCGAGGAGTTGCCGGCGGTGACCGTGCCGCCGTCCTTACGGAAGGCGGGCTTCAGCTTGGCGAGCGATTCGATAGATGTGTTGTCGCGGATGGTCTCGTCCCGGGGCAGGTCCACGCCCTCGCGCGGCACGACCTCCGCGTCGTACGCCCCTTCCTTCCACGCCCGTACCGCCTTCTCATGGCTTGCGAGCGCGTACGCGTCCTGCGCCTCGCGGCCGATGCCGTGCTTGTCGGCGATCAGCTCGGCGCCCTCGCCGAGGGCGACGGTCCACTCGGGCGGCATATCGGGGTTGGTCATCCGCCAGCCGAGGGTGGTGGAGTACAGCTGCTGGTGCCCGGCCGGGAAGGCCCGCTCCGGCTTGGGCAGCACCCAGGGGGCGCGGCTCATCGACTCCACGCCCCCGGCCAGCGCGATATGCGCATCGCCGACGGCGATGGCGCGGGCGGCCTGCAGCACGGCCTCCAGACCGGAGGCGCACAGCCGGTTGACGGTCGCGCCGGGCACGCTGACGGGGAGCCCCGCCAGCAGGACGGCCATCCGGGCCACATCGCGGTTCTCCTCGCCCGCGCCGTTGGCGTTGCCGAAGTAGACGTCGTCGATGCGGGCCGGGTCGAGGTCGGGGGTGCGGGCGAGGAGGGCGCGTACGACATGGGCGGCCAGGTCGTCGGGGCGTACGCCCGAGAGCGCGCCGCCGTACTTGCCGACGGGCGTGCGGACGGCGTCGACGATGTAGACCTCGCGCAGAGTGCCGTTGCTCATCTGTGTCAAGCGTCCTTTCCGGAGCTCTTCCCGGCGTTCTTGAGGGCGCGCAGCGCGGCCAGCTCCCGCGGCGTCGGCGGCTCGGTCGCGCCGAGCCCGTCGCTCACCCGCAGCTCCCAGCCCGTGGCGGCCCGTACCTGCTCGACAGATACCCCCGGGTGCAGCTCGGTCAGCACCAGCTCCGCGGTCGCCGGGTCGGGGCGCAGCACACCGAGGTCGGTGATGACGGCGACCGGGCCCGCGCCGGGCATGCCCAGCTTCTTGCGGTCGCCGGGGCCGCCGCCGTGGCCGAGGGTGGTCACGAAGTCGAGCTTGGGGACGAAGTTACGGATGGAATGGCGCAGCACCATCAGCACCTTGCCGCAGTTCGAGGCGATCTCGGGGGCGCCGCCCGCGCCCGGCAGCCGCCCCTCCGGCTTGTCCGGGCCGCGGCTCACGACCGTGGTGTTGATGTTGGCGTAGCGGTCGACCTGCGCCGCGCCCAGAAAACCGACGTCGATCCGGCCACCCTGCAGCCAGTAGTTGAACATCTCCGGCACCGGCACCACGGCGTCCGCGGTCTCCGCGAGCTCGCCGTCGCCGATGGACAGCGGCAGCCGGGTCGGCTTGGAGCCGATCGTCCCCGACTCGTAGATCAGGACCAGGTCCGGATTGACCGTGGCGCGGGCGAGGTTGGCGGCGGTGCTGGGCAGGCCGATGCCGACGAAGCAGGTCCTGGCGCCGGCGAGCGCGCGGGCGGCGTTGACCTCCATCAGCTCGTCGCGGGTGAAGTCGACGCGTGTGGTGTGGTCGGTCATCGCGCGCCGACCTTGTCGCCGCTGCCGTTGTTGATGCTGCCTCGCACGTTCTCCTCGATCCATCGCGTGAACGCCTCGCGGTCGCGGGCGATCGGGTCCCAGGCCTGGTAGAAGGCGTTGTCCCGGACGGAGTAGCCGGAGGCGTACGAGGGGTGGGCGCCGCCGGGGACCTCGGCCACCGCGTCGATGACCCAGGTCGGCAGGACGACCCCGCCCGGCCGTGGCTCCAGGGTGTCCACGATCTCCTCCACGGTCACCAGGACCCGGTCGGCAGCGAGCGCCGCCTCCTTCTGCACGCCGGTCAGCCCCCACAGCTGGACGTTGCCGTTCCGGTCGGCCTGCTGGGCGTGGATGACGGTGACGTCCGGGTTGAGGGCCGCGACCGCGGCCAGCTCCTCGCCGGTGAAGGGGCATACGACGGTTGCGACCGTCTCCGTACGGGTCGGGATGTCGCTTCCCCGGTAACCGCGCAACACGGCGAACGGCAGCTTGGACGCGCCCGCCACATAGCGGTTGGCCATGCCCGCGTGGCTGTGCTCGTCCAGCTCCAGGGGGCGCGGCCAGCCGTTCTCCACGGCGTCACGGAAGCGGTGCAGCGAGCCGACGCCGGGGTTGCCGCCCCAGGAGAAAATCAGCTTGCGCACCAGTCCGGCGCCGATCAGCTGGTCGTAGATGACGTCGGGGGTCATCCGGGCGAGGGTGAGGTCGGTGCTGCCCTGACGGATGATCTCGTGCGCGGCGGCGTACGGGATGAGGTGGGTGAAGCCCTCCATCGCGAGGGTGTCCCCATCGTGGACAAGGTCCGCCACGGCGTCGTGCAGGCTTCGGATGTCGGCCATCGTCACTCCGCGGTGCTCGCACATCCGAGCCCAGATGCTCAGTGTGCTGATTATTTTTGTCGTCCCAGGACGCTGTCATCGTCAAGGGGTCTCAGTCAAGAGAGTCTAGGGAGAAACCTTGGTGCTCGACACGGGTGCTTCCGCGGGGCAGAATTGTTCAGTGTGCGAATCAAATCCGGGGTGCGCGCAAGAGGTGCGCGCAGGAACCGGACGCGGAGAGGGGCGACGGGGCATGGGCGGGGTCGATCTGAGCACTCATCCCGGGCACCTGGCCCGCCGGCTGCAGCAGGCGCACTCCCTGCTGTGGGGCGCGATGGTCTCGGAGGAGACGACCTCGCCGCAGTTCGCGGTGCTCAACGCGCTCGTCGAGAAGCCGGACATCGACCAGCGCACCCTCAGCGAACATGTCCACCTCGACCGCTCCACCATCGCCGACCTTGTGGCCCGGCTGGCCCGGCGGGGGCTGGTCGAGCGGGTGCGTGACCCGCACGACGGGCGGCGCAATGTGCTCAAGCTGACGGATGACGGCGTACGCGTCCACCGCAAGCTGGTGACGCGTACGGCGCGGATGAACCGGGTCTTCCTCGCGCCGCTGGACGAGGGGGAGCGGGAGACGCTGCTGCGGTTGATCGCGCGGGTCGCGGACGCGGCGGAGGAGTTGCGGGCGTAGGGCGCCTACCCGCGCAGGCCGCCGAACCCTCCGCTTCCGCCGACCGTGCGGGCCGCCATCGTCAGTGAGTTGACGAAGCGTGGCAGCCGCTCCGCCGTGAAGCGGGCCGAGGGGCCGCCGAAGGACAGCGCCGCGACCACCTCGCCGCCCCGCGCCCGTACCGGGACGGCCACCGCCGACAGCCCCTCCTCGTGCTCACCGTGGCTGACCGCGTACCCGTTGCGCAGCGTCTCGGCCGCCCAGCGGCGCAGTGTCGTGGCGTGGTCCGGGCCGTGCGGGGAGCGGCGGGCGACCCGGTCGAGCAGCGTGTCGTCCGCCCCGAGCAGCAGCACCTTGGACGGGCCGCCTGCCCACAGCGGCAGTTCGTCGCCGACCTGGACGACATGGCGCAGCGCCTGTGGCCCCTCCTCCTGGGCGATGCAGATGCGGTGTACATCGCGCCGTACGTACAGGTGCACCGTCTCCCGGTGCTCGGTGGCCAGTTCGCGCAGCGCCCGGCGGGCGGGGGCGGGCAGCCGCCAGCCCTGGTCCGCCATGCGGACCCAGCGCAGGAAGGCGGGGCCGGCGGTGTAGCGGCCATGTTCGTCCAGCCAGAGCAGTCCGTTGAGGCGCAGGGTTTGAAGGATCCGCAGCACGGTGGTCTTGGGCAGGCCGCTGGTGGTGACGATTTCGCGGAGGGACAGCGCGGGGCGGTGCTCGTTGAACAACTCCAGGATGTCGATGGTCCGCTGGACCGTCCGCATTCCCCGGGCCTCGCCGCCCTCCTTCCCTTCCTTCCCTTCCTTGTCGCCCGTGCCGCCCGTGCTGTCTTCGCTCATACCGCTGCTCCTCGCCGTTCGGTCCGCTCGGCGGACCTGTCCAGGCCCGATGGGGACGCCCAGTATGGACCGAGGTCCGCTGCGCGGACCAGGGCCGGGGCGGGTGGGTAAGGGCTTTCTGGCTTGTCAGGCCCGGGTTTCCGGCCGGGCCGTCCGTTTTACACCGTGGTTACTCGCCCGCAACCTCTTGTCGATGCTCAGCGTACGTTCTATCGTCACCGGCACGCGGACCCCAAGGTCCGTTCAGCGGACCAACTCCCCCCGTCCGCCCTCCCCTCCCCACGTAGGAGACACGGTGAAAGCAGCCGTCCTCACCGCTCCCCGCCGCCTTGAGACAGTCGACGATTGGCCGGAACCCGAGTGCGGCCCCCACGATGTCCTGGTCCGCCTCGAAGGCATGGGCATCTGCGGCTCCGATCTGGCCGTTTTCGACGGCGACCGGGCCGTCCCGGCGCTGCCATGGGTCGTCGGCCACGAGGGCTTCGGCCGGGTGGTCGCCGTCGGCGAGCGGGTCGTGGACCGCGCCGTGGGGCAGCGCGTGGTCATCGAGCCGAACTACGCCTGTCTCGACTGCCCCGAGTGCGCCCGCGGCCTGACCTCCGCCTGCACCAAGCGCGCCATCGTCGGCATGAACGCGCCCGGTCTCCTCGCCGAGCGGATCGCCGTCCCCGCCCCGTTCGCCCACCCCGTCCCCGACACCGCCGACCCCGCCGATCTCGCCTGCGCCGAGCCGTACACGGTGGCCCGTACCGCCGTGCGGCGCGGGGGAGTCGGGGCCGGGGACAAGACGCTGGTCGTCGGCGCGGGTGCGCAGGGCCTGCTGCTGTGCCAGGCGCTGCTGGCCATCGGCATCCGCCCGGCCGTCGTGGAGCCGCACCCCAGCCGCCTGGCGCACGCCGAGGCGCTGGGCGCCCGCGCGGCGGCCGACGGCGAGGGGGGCTTTCGTTACGTCTTCGAGTCCTCCGGGGTGGCTGCCGCGCTGGGCGCGGCCCTGGAGCGTACGGTCCCCGGCGCCACCGCCGTCCTCGTCGGGCTCGGCTCGGCGGGGCTGCCGCTGAGCGTCAACCAGCTGGTCCGCTCCCAGCTCGCCCTGCGCGGCTCGCTCATCTACGACCACCCCGGCGACTTCACGGCCGCGCTGGCCGACATCACCTCCGGCGCGGTGCGGCCCGGCGCGGCGATCTGCGCCCGCTTCCCGCTGGAGCGTGCGCAGGAGGCGTTCGCCGGGGCGCGCGAGCGGGCCGGCAAGACGTGGATCTCCCTGGATGATGGCGGTTGCTTCGACGCCGGTGGCGGTTCCGACGACGCGGGTCGCTCTGACGACGGTGGTTGCTCTGATGACGGCGACTGACGCACCCGGGCTCACCGTGTCTGCCCTGACCCTGCGCACCGCCTCCTTCGACGAGCGCGTCCGGGCCGCCGCGCAGGCCGGGTTCACCGGCATCGGCCTGGCCGTGCACCAGTACCGGCAGGCCCGCGCGGAGGGCTGGACCGACGCCCGGATGACGTGCCTGCTGACCGAGTACGGCCTGCGGCTCACCGAGGTTGAGCTGCTGCGCCACTGGGCGCGGCCACGGCGCTACGACGAGCGGCGCCGCAGTGAGGACGACACCGTCTTCCATATCGCGGAGACCTTCGGCGCCCGGCGCATCAACGCCGGGATGTTCGATGAGCACCCGTACCAGGACCTCGTCGACGGGCTCCGTACGACCGCCGAGCGTGCCGAGCGGGCGGGGGCGGTGCTGGGGCTTGAGTTCATGCCGTTCTCCGGCATCCGCGACCTGGGCCTCGCGGCGCGCGTCGTGGCCGCCGTACGGTCCCCGCGCCCGCCGGGGGCCGCCTCCCCGGGGCTGATCCTCGACGCCTGGCACCTCACCCGCGGCCGTACCCGTCCCGAGGAGATCGCGGCCCTGCCGCCCGGCGCCGTGGTGAGCGTCCAGCTCGGCGACGTTCTGCCCATCCCCCTGTCCGACACCCTGCACGAAGCCCGCCACCAGCGGCAGCTGCCGGGAGAGGGAGCGGCCGACCTCACCGGTCTGCTGCGTCTGCTGCGCCGAGCCGGCGTACGGGCTCCCGTGTCGGTCGAGGTCCTTTCCGACGACCTCGACGCCCGCGCACCCGCGGAGGCCGCCGCGCGCGCTTACCGGACCACGTGTCGCGTCCTGGCCACGGCCGCCCCCGCAGCCTGAGATCCCGCTGAGCCCCCCGGCCGAGTCCCCCGGCTGAGACAAAGGAGTCTTCGTGAGCACCACAAGCACCAACACCAACCCATCCGCCGCCCCACCCCTCGTCCCCGACAGCGCCCGCCCGGCGGTCAGCCGTGCTCGCTACGGCCTGCTCGCGTCGCTGTTCGTCATCACCGCGATCAACTACCTGGACCGTACGAACCTGTCGGTCGCCCTCCCGCACATCAAGGACGACTTCCACCTCAGCGCCACCGAACAGGGCGTGCTGCTGTCCTCCTTCGGCTGGGCGTATCTGCTGCTGCAGATCCCCACCGGGCGGCTCATCGACAAGGTCGGCGCCAAGCTGGCCTTCGGATACGCGCTGATCGGCTGGTCGCTGGCCACCGCCGCCATGGCGCTGACCCGCGGCTTCGGCTCGCTGATCGGCGTGCGCGTCGCGCTCGGCGCCTTCGAGGCCCCGGCCTTCCCGTCCAACAACCGGCTCGTCGTCAACTGGTTCCCCGGCCGCGAGCGCGGGCGGGCCACCGCCACATACACCGCGGGCGAGTACATCGGGCTGGCGATTGCCGCACCCGTGCTCTCGCTGCTCACCGTGCACTTCGGCTGGCACTCGGTCTTCCTGGTGACCGGTGCCATCGGGCTGCTCTTCTCCGTCGTCTGGTTCCGCCGGGTGTACGACCGTCCGGAGCACAGCCCGCGGGTCAGCGCCGGAGAACTCGCCCACATCCGGCAGGCGGACGAGCAGGAGACCGCCGACGCCGCCGAGAAGGCTGCGGCGAGCGAGCCCACCGACATCTGGGCCGATCTGCGGGTGCTGCTCACCAACCGGCGGCTGTGGGGCATGTACATCGGGCAGTTCGCCAGCGCCTCCGTGCTGTTCTTCTTCCTCACCTGGTTCCCCAGCTATCTGGTGGAGGAGAAGGACATGGGTGTCATCAAGGCCGGGTTCTGGGCCTCCGCGCCGTATCTGGCGGCGCTGGTCGGCACCCTGGTCGGTGGCGCCTGGTCGGACCGGATGCTGAACAGCGGGAAGTCCCGTACGTTCGCCCGCAAGGCGCCCGTGATGATCGGCTTCGTGCTGGCCTCGATCATCGTCTGCGCGAACTTCACCAACTCCGTTCCGCTCGTGATCACTTTCATGTCGATCGCGTTCTTCGCCCAGGGGCTGATGCAGAACAGCTGGGCACTGTTCTCGGACGCCGTCCCGCGCCGGCTCACCGGGACCGGCGGCGGCGTGTTCAACTTCATGGCCAACGCGGGCGGGGTGCTCACCCCGCTGGTGATCGGCGTCATCGTCGACAGCACCGGCTCCTTCGCGTGGGCGCTCGGCTACATCGCCATCGTGGTGGCCGTGGGGCTGCTGGCGTACGCGCTGCTCATCGACAAGGTGGAGCGCGTCGAGGCGTGAGGTACGTGACGTGGAGCGGGCCGGACACGAGGCCGGACACGATCGGCCCGCCGCGCTTCACCAAGGCCGGTGTGCCGCCGCCGTGCCACCGGTATTTCGACCTATCGCGGATCATGGTCCGTACAGCGGACCAAGTAAACCATTCAACGGTCCACGGAGCTACCATGGCCGGGTGACCGTGACTCAACAGCCCCCCACCCCGGCCGACTGGTGGGTGACCGCGGACCAGTCGCTCACCCTCGTCGGCCGGCACACCGGCGCCGCCCACACCGCCCCCGATCTGCTCGCCACCCTCAGCGAGATCGCCGAGGCCCGCCGCGCCACCGACTCCGCCCTCGGCGCCGCCGTCCAGGCGCTGCTCGGCTCGGGCCACAGCTGGGACGAGATCGCCACCGCCCTCGGCCTCCCCGACGCTGAGACGGCCCGCCGGGCCACCGCCCCCGCCCTCGAAGGCGCCCGCCGCGCCCTCGACGAACGAATCGGACGCCCCTGACGATGACCGCCCACCACCCCCGCGTCCTGCTGCTGCACGGTCCCAACCTCAACCTCCTCGGCGAGCGCGACCCCGCCACGTACGGGGCCACCACGCTGGAGCAGATCGAGGAGCGTACGACGGCGCTGGGGCAGGAGTTGGGTGTCGAGGTGCGGTGTGCGCAGAGCAACAGCGAGGGCGTGCTCATCGACCTCGTCCACCAGGCCCGCCACGACGACGGCATCATCTTCAACCCCGGCGCGTACGCGCACTACAGCTACGCGCTGCGGGACGCGGTGGACGCCGTGGCGGGGCTGGGCGTGCCTTGTATCGAGGTCCACATCTCCAATGTGCACGCCCGCGAGCCGTTCCGGCATACGTCGGTGACGGCGGCGGTGAGCCAGGGGTACCTCTGCGGCCACGGCGTCTTCGGCTACGAGCTGGCGCTGCGCGCCGTGCTCAACCGCATCGAGGAGCGGCGCCGCGCCGCGGAGTAGAGCGGTGAGCGTGCGCCGTCAGCCCGCGAGCGCGTCGTACCGTACGCCCGTCAGCCGCTCGGACGCCGCCCACAGCCCCCGACCCGCCTTGTCGTCCCGTGTCCACTTGGCGCGGGCCGAGCGGGTGGGGGTGCCGCGCCACATGCCGAAGGACGGGCCGAAGAAGTCGTCCTGGTGCACGTCGGGGGCGGTGGCGGCGTAGAGGGTGGGGAGGGCGCCGTTGTCGGGGGACTGGGCGAAGAAGCGGTTGCCGATTTCCATGAAGCGCTGGGTGCCGCGGCGGCCCTCCATCTTGGGGGCGGTGGTGGCGATGTTGGTCGAGGCGTAGCCGGGGTGGGCCGCGGCGGCGGTGAGCGGGGTGTCGGAGGCGCGCAGGCGGCGGGACAGCTCGTGGACGAAGAGGAGGTTGGCGGTCTTGGAGCGGGCATAGGCGGTCCAACGCCCGTACTTTCGCTCCATGTTGAGGTCGCGCGGGTCGACCGTCCCCAGCATGTGCATAAAGCTGGAGACGCTGACCACCCGCGCCCCCGGGCCCGCCTCCAGCAGCTTCGGCAGCAGCAGGCCGGTCAGCGCGAAGTGTCCCAGGTGGTTGACGCCGAACTGCATCTCGAAGCCGTCGGCGGTTCTGCGGTAGGGGAGGGCCATCACACCCGCGTTGTTGATCAGCAGGTCGAGCCGGTCGCCCTTGTGCTCGGCCGCGAAGGCCCGTACGGACTTCAGGTCCGCCAGGTCCAGCGGCGCGACCCGCACATCCGCGCCCGGGGCCTGCGCCCGGATCCGCTCCGCGGCCTCGGCCCCGCGGGCCTCGCTGCGGCAGGCCAGCACCACCTGGGCGCCGTGGCGGGCGAGCTCGCGGGCGGTGATGTAGCCGATGCCGCTGTTGGCGCCGGTCACCACGGCGGTGCGGCCGGTCTGGTCGGGGATGTCGCTCGCGGTCCAGCCCTTCATCTCGCGCTCCTTCGCGGTCTGTCGCCGTCTGGGCTACCGGCCGGTAGCCATCGCCTCCGGCGACAGCCTAGGCGCGAGGCCGCGAAGGTGCGAGGCATGTGTGGCGTAGGCGGCGTGCGCGGCGTGGGTCGGCCTGCGGGACGGTCGCCCACCGGCCGCCTACCCGCTGGCTACCGGTTGGCCGCGGCCTTCCGCAGGAGGGAGGTGAGGACGGGCTCGGCGTGGGTCCACACTCCCGCCGGGTGCGGTGGCCGAGACGCCGAGCCCCGGACGGTCCACCGAGACAAGGCGCACCCCGAGGCCCTGGACGACACCCGCGCCGAAGCCGAGCCACCGGCTGGTGGCGGCCCCCGGACACAGCAACACGGGCACACCGTCCGGCGGCCCCCAGTCGGCCCACCCCAGCGACCGCCCGTCGGACAGCCGTTCCTCACCGAGCCGTGCGGGATCCTCGATGAACACGCTCATGATCGCCATCTTGGCCGGGGCCGGGGCGCCGCACACATGGGTTCTCGCCGGATGCGGCGGTCTCACTCCTCGAAGTCGCTGAACCCGTACGGGACATAGCCGCGCTCGATGAGCTCGTCCTCCAGTTCATCCTCATCGAAGTCGTCCTCGTCGAAGTCCTCGTCATCCTCATAGCCCTCGTCATTGCCGTCGCCCGAGGGGTGATCGACGAGCTTCACATAGTCGCCGTCCACCGCGATCTCGCCGGCCGGCGCCGGGACCTCGACGCTCGCCCAATCGACGGTGGCCTCGATGGCGTCGTCGAGTTCTCCGGAGAACATTCCATCGGATAGCGCCGTTTCCACCTTGTACGGGTCATCCGCGCCGACTTCATAGCCGACCGGCTTGCCCGATTCAAGAAAGGTGATGTCCGGATATCCGTCGACTGAGACGGTGATGTACGGGTGGAGGTTGATCGAGTGGACGCATTCGCCCCGCTCGTACACATTCAACGCCAATTTCGTGCTGTGCCAGCACAGCAAGTAGACATTGGTGCTGGCGGAGAGCTCGGAATCCAGGGCGCGCTTGACCTCATCAAGGGTGCCGACGACGTAATGGGCGTCCTTACGGGCAGCTCCGGGGGACACGCTGAAGACCAACTCGTAAAAGCTCTTGGGTGACATGGCGGCCAGTTTAGGATGGCAGGCATGACTGACCCTCGGCTGATCAAGAGCAGCATGATTCCGTCCGAAGGAAATATCGACGACTTCGCTGTGGCCGATGTGAATGGACAGCCGTGGGCGGTTTGCGCCAGTCGTAACGACGTGTGGACGTGGGACCTGATCGGGGACGAGTGGCTGGAGCGGCCACTGGACGATTTCGACAACGGGTCGTACGGAATTCCCGTGTACCCGGACTTCGAGCATATGGACGTGACCGTCGTCGATGGGCGGGTGCTGTTCGCCGCGGGTGGGCAGCATCAAGGGCCGGGTCTGTGGGATGTGATGAGCGGCGAACTGCTCAATGCCCCGCCGGAGTTCCGCAGCTGCGTTCACGCCCTGGGCATGGTGTCGGTGGACGGGCGCATCACCCTCGTGGCCGGTGGACCCACCCCCGAGGTGTGGGTATGGGATCCGGCGGATCCCGAGGCCGAGGCATGGGGGCCGACCGATGACGAGGACGCGGAGGAGCAGGAACCGCGGGAACTGCCCGGCCACTCCGACGATATGAGCGACCTCGCGGTGGGGCAGGTTCGTGGGCGTTCGGTTGTGGCGTCGGGCGGTGACGGTGAAGTCCTGCTGTCGGATCTGGAGTCCGGCGAACTGGTCCACAAGTGGTCCGCCGACGGGCCGGTCCACGCCGTTGCCCTGTCCGAGATCGATGGCCGTCCCGTGGCGCTGGCGGTGACCGATTCCGGCGAGAGCGAGCTGCGGATCTGGGACGCGGTCGGCGGCGAGCCGGTCGGCCGTTTCCCCACGGGGCACACGGAGCGCGTGTCCACCGTGGCCGCCGCTGTGGTCGGAGCCCGTACGCTCGCGGTGACCGGCAGCGACGACGGGACCGCCCGGGTCTGGGACCTCCCCGAGGGGCGGCAGATCGGGGCGCCGCTGGCCGGGGACGAGGGCGAGGTCTGGGCGGTGGCGATCACGTCGATGGACGGCCGCTGTGTGGTGCTGACGGCGGGTCGGGGTGGCGTCGTACGCGTCTGGGACCCGTCGGTCTGACGGGCGGACGATTGCGGCGTTGGTGCTGGTGAGCTCGCGTCATCAGCTGTCTTCAGCTCGCAGCTTCGCCGGCCTGCCGGTGACCTTGTGTGAGCCCGGAACCGTGCACCGTGCCATCGCGTCTGTCGCGGGCATGAGCGGAAAGACCACCGCACGGACCACCGCACGGACCACCGCACGGACCACGGGACGGACCACGGGACGGACCACGGGCATGAGCCCGAAGGCCAGCGGTGCCGCCGGATGCCTTCTCGCCGGCCTGGGTGCGACGACCGCGCCGCTTGTTTGGGCACCGCGGGCCGCGATCAGTATCGACGGCGGATTCGAGGGACATGCCCGCGATCTGAGCGTGCTCTACGTCGATCTGCCGCTCATCGTGCTCGGCGGCGCGCTGGTTCCGCTCTTCGCCTGGACGCTGACCACGCGATGGGTGCGCCGTCCCTGGGTCGCGGCATTCGCAGCCGTGGCCGCGCTCGCGCTCGGGGTGTGGGGACTCACAGAGTGGTGGACTCCTCGCCGACAGCCGAACCCCGGTTACGGGCCCGGGATCTGACTCCGGCGCCGTCATTGCCCGAGCCGGCGAAGCGGGCCGTGCCGGCTCAGTCGATCGGCTGAGCCGGGCCGTGGCTGGTGGCCAGCTTCGCAGGGCCATGTCGGCCACCTGCTGGAGGTCGTTCAGGGGGTTGGTCGGTGTCGAAGCCTCTTGGTCGGCCGAAGGTCCCTTCTGCCGCGTCTCCACGCAATCCGTCGTCCCTATTTTGTACTGGCCGGTGCGGAAGGTGTTACAGTCTCATTCAGTATCGATCGGTACTTAAATTCGGGGAGTTCACGGCCATGGGACAGCTTGAGGGCAAGACCGCAGTCGTCACCGGCGGCAGCGCCGGGATCGGCCTGGCGACTGCGAAGCGACTCGCAGCCGAGGGCGCGCACGTGTTCATCACCGGCCGACGCGAAACCGAGCTGGAGAAGGCCGTCGCCGCCATCGGCAACGCCACCGGTGTGCCTGGTGACGTCAGCGTCGCGGCCGACGTGGACCGCCTGTACCAGCGCGTGCGGGAGCACGGGCGGGGCCTGGACGTGCTGTTCGCCAACGCGGGCATCAACCACATCGCGACGTTGGACGAGCTCACCGAGGACATCCATGACGCGATCTTCGACATCAACGTCAAGGGCACCTTCCTCACCGTGCAGAAGGCCCTCCCGCTGCTCAACGACGGCGCCTCGGTGATCCTCACCGCCTCCACCGCCGCCGAGGGAGGCGCGGCGGGCATGAGCGCCTACGGGGCATCGAAGGCAGCCGTGCGGGCATACGCCCGCGCCTGGGCCGACGAGCTCGGCAGCCGGGGTGTCCGGGTCAACGTGATCTCGCCGGGCCCGGTGAACACTCCGATGTGGGACGCCGCTTTCGGCGATCGCGCCGGGGAGATGATGGAGGTCGTCGCGGCCGGCCTGCCCCCCAAGCGGGTCGCCGACCCCGACGAGATCGCCGCCGCCGTGACCTTCCTCGCCTCGTCCGACAGCAGCTTCGTCTACGGCGCCAATCTCTACGTAGACGGCGGAATGAACCAGATCTGACCGGACCGCCGGGTGGCACACGGCGAAGCGGATAACCGGCATTCAACCGGCACCATTCGAATGCGCCACGATCCGTGGCACTGAGAGGCAATCATGTCTGACGCCGAACTGCGCGACTTCTTCCAGCGCTACATCGACGCGCTCAACGCTCACGAGTTTCACCGCATGACCGAATTCATCCACGACGAACTCATCATGAACGGCCACCCGGTCACGCGGGACGACGTCATCGCGGACCAGAAGGACCACACCGATGCGGTCCCGGACTTCACCTGGCGGGTCATGGACCTCGCCATCGACGGTGATCGAGTGGCGGCCCGTCTGTTCAACAAGGGCACACCCGCGAAGGAGTGGTTCGGCGTGCCCCCCACCGGCGCCATCGGTTGCCGGGTGCGGGTATCGTCTCGCGCCTTCGGCGCAAAGCGGCCAGCAGCGGGACGGGGGAGGGGGCCGGAGGTATTGTCGCCGTCCAGCGCAATGGGCCGTCACCGGCCGGCGGGCCCCCACCCCTCTGAAAAAATTGCTTGATCTGCATCAAGTGGCTATTTGGGACCGGCACTCGAACCACACCTCCTTGCCGGTGGGCGTGGGCAGGACGCCCCAGCGGTGGGCGGTGCTGCTGAGCATGCCGCGGCCGCTCTCGGCGCACCAGTCCGGCTCGCGGACGGTGGGGAGCGTGGGCTCTGTGTCGCTGACCGTGGTGCGGACGCCGTCCGGGGTGTTCTGGAGGCGGAGGTGGCACTCGCTGGAGTCGGTGTGCTTGTGCACGTTGGCCAGCACTTCGGTGGCGCAGAGCGCCACGGCGTCGATGAGGTCGTCTCGTCCCCAGAGCTGCAGATGGGCGCCGATGATGCGGCGAATGCAGATCAGTATTTCGGGGGCCGCGTGCAGGTGTTGTTCGAAGCGCTGGGGGACCTCTTCAACTGCCATGGCGGGCACGGCCTTTCGGTGACGGTCGGTGATGTGGCCGATCGTGGACCGAACATTGTCACTCAGGCAAATGATGCGGACTGGATTCACTCCATCGGGTACATGTTGTGTTCGGCGCTTGTGGCTTATCCAGGCCGGGCGACAGCATGCGCCCATGACGCAGAGCGATATGCCCACCATGCGCAGTCGTCGGCTTGGAAGTGAGCTGCGCCGACTGCGCGTTGAGGCAGGGCTGAAGGTTCAGGACGCCGCCGGTGCGCTGGAGTGCGGGCATCCGAAGATCAGCCAGATCGAGAACGGCAAGCGAGGCATTCGCCCGCTGGACCTGACGGTGCTGTTCAAGCTGTACGGGGTCGAGGACGAGCGCCAGTGCGCGAGTCTCAGGCGGCTGGCGAAGGAGATCCACAAGGTCGATTGGTGGAGCAACCAAGGTCCGATGCTCCGCGACACCCTGAAGGACTGCCTCACGCTCGAAGCCGACTCCGAGGTGGTGCGCACGTACGAGTCCGTGGTCATCCCTGGACTGCTGCAGACCGAGGCGTATATGCGGCAGACGTTTTCCGTGCACCCGCCTGAGCGCGTGGAACTCCTGGTGAAGACGCGCCTGAAGCGCAAGGAACTGCTGGACAAGCAGGGTGGCTTCTGCCTGCGAGCCGTCATCGACGTCCCAGCCCTGCACCGGATCGGCGGCTCACCGGACGTGGTGCGCGGGCAGCTCGAACACCTTCAGCAGGTGGCGGAACGGCCCAACGTCAAGGTGCAGATCCTGCCGCTCGACGCGGCCCTACCGCAGGATCAGTTGCCGCCGTTCACCATCTTCCGCCAGCGGGGTGAACCCCCGGCTGACATCGCCTGGTTGGAGCACATCACTGGTGGTAGCTTGCTCGAACAGCGGCAGGACGTGCTGCGCTACTCCACTGCCTGGGACGAGCTGACAGCCGCTGCGCTGTCTCCCGCCGCTTCGCAGCAGTACATCCGAGATCTCCTCTAGGACGTAGACCTTGATATCCGAGCTCGACAGCGCGACGTGGCACACGAGCAGCTACAGCGGCAGTGACAACAACTGCGTCGAACGCGGCATCCTCCCCACCGGCCGCCAGGCCGTCCGCGACACCAAGGACCGTGCGCGCGGCGCCCTGCTCTTCGAGGCGTCGGCCTGGCAGGCGTTCGTGGACGCCGTCCGGGATGGCGAGCTCGACCGTTAGGCCGTCTAACCTGGCGCGATGACTACTCAGGTGATCGTGCTCAATGGCGGATCCAGCTCCGGGAAGTCCAGCCTCGCCAGGGGGCTGCAGGCGGTCCTGCCGGACCCATGGCTCACCTTCAGCGTCGACACACTCATCGAGGCGATGCCCGCGTCCATGACGGGGGCGACGTCCGGGATCGAGTTCGCTCCGGATGGCGGGGTGAGCGTCGGGGCGGAGTTCAGGGCGCTGGAGGCCGCGTGGATCGAGGGGATCGCCGCGATGGCCCGGGCCGGGGCTCGGGTCATCGTCGACGAGGTGTTTCTGGGGCAGGCGGAGTCACAGCAGCGGTGGGTGAAGGCGCTGCGCGGTCTCGGAGTGCTGTGGGTCGGAGTCAGGTGTGAGCCCCAGGTTGCCGCGGCCCGTGAGGCCGCTCGCGGGGATCGGGCAGTCGGGATGGCGGAGTCGCAGGCGGATGTGGTTCACGAGGGTGTGAAGTACGACCTGGAGGTGGACACCTCGCACACCGAGTCCCTGGAGTGCGCGCGGGCCATCGCCGCTCATGTCAGCTGAGCGGTCCCGGCCCGCGTTCGGCAGGACGACTCCTGATGGTTCAGAATCCGATGGCTTCGCGGAGCAGCAGGACGGTGCCGCGCCCGGGGTGAGGTTCCGCGTTGAGGATGAGAAGGCGGTTGAGGGCACTGGGCACCCCGTAGGCCTTCATGGCGCGCTCGTCCTCCAGCGGGACGCAGTGCTCGTCGATGCGGCGCAGCGCGGTGTCCAGGTCGGGCACCACTTTCTGCGCTCCGACGACCCAGATCACACGGGGCGCGGCGCCCGCGTAGGCGGGCAGCTGGCTTCCGCTGGCCGAGGCGGCCACGAGGGAGCCGGTCTCGGTGACCGCGGCGACGCTGCCCACGATGACGTCGGGGCAGGCGAGCAGCTGCCAGATCTCGGCCATCTGGGTCGCGCGGTCCATGGTCAGCCCGCGTGCCTTGACGGAGTCGTACCGCCCGCTGCTGTTGATGTCCTCGTCGATGCCGGACAGCCGGAGGGTCTCGCTGGCCCCGGTGAACACCGCGGCGCCCTCGGGAATCAAGTCCTTGACGCGGGCCCGCGCGGCGGCGGCGTCATCGAGGATCTCGACGTCGAAGTTCTTTTCCTTCAGTGCGGCGGCCACCCGCTCCAGCCGCTCGTCGGTCGCCGGGTCGGTGAACGGTGTTGCCGGTGTCGAGGTGGTCATGATGCCTCTGGCCTTCCTGTTCGCTGGATGATGTGTTGCCGTCAGCAGTTCGACAACACAGCCCCCCGGAACGTCAGGCGGCGCACCGGCCTCACATTCCGGTGCGCTGTCTTGTCGAACTGCTGAGGGCAGATACGACCAAGGGAGCCTCGGCACCATGACCACCCGATCCGAGCCGGCACACGACCGGCCCGATCCGAGCCTGGACGCGATCATGAGCGAACGGCGTCAGCTGATCAATCTCGCGTACCGGCTCCTGGGCTCCCTGGCCGAGGCCGAGGATGCCGTCCAGGAGACCTACGCCCGCTGGTACGCCATGTCCGCGCGGCAGCAGGACGCCATCGAATCCCCCGGCGCCTGGCTGACGACGGTCGCCGGCCGCATCTGCCTCAACCTGCTCCGCTCCGCCCGGGCCCGGCGAGAGACCTACGTGGGCGAATGGATCCCCGAGCCGCTGCCCGAGCGTGCGGAGTGGATCAGCGTGCGGCCGGGCGGCGCCACCGTCGACCCGGCCGACCGGGTCACCCTGGACGAGTCGGTCAACCTGGCCTTCATGGTCGTGCTCGAATCGATGACCCCGGCCGAGCGCGTCGCGTTCGTCCTGCACGATGTCTTCCGCTACTCCTTCGCCGAAGTGGCCGAGATCGTCGGCCGTACCCCGGCGGCATGCCGCCAGCTGGCCTCCTCGGCCCGCCGCCGCATCCGGGCCTCGCAGCCTTCCGCGACGCCGGCGGCCCAGCGCGCCGGCATCGTCAGGGACTTCAAGCAGGCGTGGGAAGCCAAGGACATCGACGCCCTCATCGGCCTGCTCGACCCCGACGCCACGGCGATCGCCGACGGCGGCGGCCTCGCCATCACCTTCCTGCACCCCATCGAAGGCGGCGAGCAGATCGCGCACGCCTGGGTCGAAATCGCCCGCCGCAGGCCCGGCAACATGACGTTCCTGGAACGTACGGTCAACGGTCAGCCCGGTCTGGTGGCCCAGCAGGACGGCGTCACCGTGTCGGTGTTCGCGTTCGAGGTCGTGGACGACCGGATCAAGCACATCTGGGTAGTACGCAACCCCGAGAAACTCCGTCGCTGGACGACGAGCTGAAGCACGGCGCGACCGCTAAGCGCGCTCCAGCACCTGCTTGAGCGTGGCGAGGTCGCGCGTCACCGCATCCGTGTCGCGTTGGAAGTCCTCGTCGCTCATGTCCGGCTGCCGGCGGAGGGTGAACACCACCTCGCAGCCGGTGCCGTCGGCGATCACCCGCACGGGGTTGTGGACGGTCTCGCCCGACGGCAGCGTGACATCGTGATCGAGTACGCCGAACTCGTTCACGGGGGCGAAGGCGACCACGACCCGCCCCAGGGGCGAGGAGTCGGCGATCCACTGCCCGTCGATCTCGGCAATGGAGGTCCCCAGCCCGTGCGCCCACTGGGGGAGGTTGGAGGGGTTCGACGCGTAGTCGTAGACGGCCTTGGCGGGGCGGTCGATATGTGTGCTGATGTGGCGCGATTCCGGGGCGGTGTTCTCCATGGTCCCGACGGTACGGTGCCGCTGCCGCTGCGGTCTTGAACGAATCGGTCATGGCTGGGCTGCGTGAGCGGGTACGGCGAGCAGATCGCGCAGGTGGGCCGCGTAGCCGGACGGGTGGCTGGTGTTGCCGTTGTGGCCGCCGGGCAGTTCCACCACCTCCGTGCCGAGCGCGTCCGCGAGGGCGTAGGCGCAGCGGCGGTCGAAGACGCCCTCGGGGGTGGTGCGGCCGACGGCCGGGATGATGCGGGTGGGGGTGTCGGTGGGGGCGGGGAGGCCGAGGGTGTCGGCGAGGACCGCCGTGAAGTCGTGGCGGATGAAGTAGTCGAAGTTGGCGCGGCGCAGGTCGTTGATGGGCTGCGGGGTCAGCCCGGGTTCGGAGTCGCGGCCGGTGGCGTCGATGCCGAGGACGCGGGCGATCTCGGGGAGGGCGGCGGCGAGGCCGTCGCGTACGTAGAGCCGCTGAAGGTGGGCGAGTTCGTGTTCGTGGTGGGTGCGTTCGGCGGCGGGCAGCAGCCGGGGCGCGACGGGCTCGTGGGCGATCAGGGTGTGGATCCGGCCCGGGTGGCGCGCCGCGAGGTGCAGGCCGATGACGGCGCCGAGGCTGCAGCCGAGCATCGCGGCCGGCTCGGGTGTCACCGCCGCGAGCACGCGCGCCGCGTCGTCGGCGTGTTCGGTGAGCGTCGCCCCGCGCGACGGGTCGTGGAGTCGGCTGCGTGACAGGCCCCGCCGGTCGTAGGTGATCACGGTGTACGTGTCGGCGAGGCGCGCGGCGAGGTCGACGCTGCGGTCGGCGTCCCCCTCGCCGCTCTGGCCGATCAGCAGCGCGGGGCCGGCCCCGCGTACCTGGTAGTGGAGGGTGGCGCCGGGCGCGTCGATGGTGCCGGTGCGGGTGTCGTCGTACGTCATGGGATGCCCTCGGGTCGGTGGCGTGTCGGTGGCGCGGCTGTGATGTCTCTGGCTGCCGCGCATCACAGTAATCCATCGAATTCGATGCATCAAGATGGATGTATCTAATTCGATGTACTCTCGCTGTGTGAACGGAGTCGAACTCTTCCTCCTCGGCCGTACGCTCATGAAGATCGGCGAGGACGCCATGCCCGAACCCCCCGGCGGGGCCGAACGCCACGCGGGCAGCACGCGCCTCGTGCTGATCGCCGCCAGCGACATCGCCGCGCACCCCGGCACCACCGTCGGCGATATCGCGGCCCGCACCGGACTGCCGCAGAGCCAGATCTCCACCGCCGTCGCCCGCCTGAAGGAGGCGGGGTCCATCACCACCGCCCCCGACCCCGCCGACCGCCGCCGCGCGCTCATCAGCCCCGCCGCCGAGCCCTCCGCCCGCGTCGCGCAGGTGCGCGCCACGACCATCGACGCGGCCCTCACCGCCGCCCTCGGCACCGACGACCCTCAGCGGCTGCGCGAGGTGACCGGCGCCCTCGCGGTCCTCGCCCGCCACTTCACCCCGTAAGCACAAGCGATCTGTCGCCGATTACGCTGCCGTTCATGGCCGACCCGCTTCCGATGCCCGCCGGGCAAACCACCGCCGAGCGAACCACCGCCGAGCGAACCACCGCCGAGCGTGCCGACGTCGCCGCCTTCCGCGCCGAGGCGGGTCTCGACCACCTCATCGACGTCCACACCCACTTCATGCCGCAGCGCGTCCTGGACAAGGTCTGGGCGTACTTCGACACGGCGGGCCCCCTCGTGGGGAAGGTCTGGCCGATCGCGTACCGGCAGGAGGAGCAGGAACGCCTCGATGTGCTGCGCGGCTTCGGGGTGCGCGCCTTCACCGCGATGCTCTACCCGCACAAGCCCGCCATGGCCCGCTGGCTCAACGACTGGGCCGCCGACTTCGCCGCCCGTACGCCGGACTGTCTGCACACCGCGACCTTCTACGCCGAGCCCTGCGCCCTCGACGATGTGCGCCGCGCCCTCGACCAGGGCGCGCGCGTCTTCAAGTGCCATCTTCAGGTCGGGGGCTTCGACCCCGGCGACCCGCTGCTGGACGAGGTGTGGGCGCTGCTCGCCGAGCGCGGCACACCCGTGGTCACCCACTGCGGCTCCGGGCCCATCCCCGGCCGGTACACCGGGCCCGGCCCGATGGGTGCCGTCCTCGCCCGCCATCCCGCGCTGCGGCTGGTGGTCGCGCATCTGGGCGGGCCGGAGTACGTGGAATTCCTCGGCCTGGCCGAGCGGTACGAGCACGTCATGCTCGATACGACCATGTCCTTCACGCCGTTTGTCGAGGCCGAAATGCCCTTCCCGCGAGCCGAGTTGCCCCGGCTCGCCGCCCTGGGGGAGAAGGTCCTGCTGGGCACCGACTTCCCGAACATCCCGTATCCGTACGTGGACGCCCTGCGCGTCCTGCGGGACCTCGACCTCGGCGCCGGCTGGCTGCGCGCGGTCTGCCACGACAACGCCGCCCGCCTTTTCGCTCTTTGAGCCGGTCCGTGACAGGCCGCCCGGGCCGCTGTCGGACCCATGAGCCAAGATTTGCTCATGGAGACGACAGCAGGCGGGCTGGTGACGGATCGCGCCGAGGTGGCGTCCCTGGACGACTACCACGTCGGGGCCGCGTTGGACGGGCTCGTCGACGGTTCGGGGTATTGGACGGACAAGGGCGCGCTGGCCGGTATCGAGCGGACCGGTCGCTATATGGCGGGCACATGGGATCCGCCCACCCCGGACGGCGGCCTGGGAAGGGCCGGGGAGGGATCCTGGGCGCGGTTCATCGGGCGCATCGGCACCGTGGCGCTGCGCGCCGCCGCGCCGTCCACCCGCGAGGAGCGCCGGCGGCGTCTGCTCGCGCTGCTGGAGATCTGGGCGGACGGCCCGTTCTGCGATCCGGAGAGCCGGATTCGCACCGGTCTGGTGCGGATCGCTGAGGGCGACCCGGCAGCGGTCCGGGACGAGCGAGGGGCGGCCGTCGCGGTCGGCTGGAACCGTGACAGGCTCCGTAAATTCGTCGATCTGCGTACGGGCGACGCGGATGCGCCGGGCCTGGGGGTCATCGAGGAGGTGACCGACGCCCCCCGCGGAGGATGGGGCAGCGCCGAGCAGTTGCGCCGGCTGGTGGGCCTCGTCCGGGAGCGCGGGCCAGTGCCGTGGGACCACCAGGCGGTGGCCGCGCTGAGGGAAGGCACGGGAATGGGACGGGCGGCGGCGTCCCTCGTGCTGGCGGGGATGCACGTCAGGGGCCGTATCCCGTTCCTCGAGAACGAGGAGCGGGAGATCCTGCGGCTCAAGGTGGCCGAGGCCGAGGACGGCGCTTCCGAACACGCCCGGCTGACCGCGCTGGACCGCCTTGAGCTGCTGGCGGATGTGCTGCCCGAGGACCCCGCCGAGCTGTGGGAGCCGCAGGGGATGCGCGGGGTGGCGGAGCGGATCGCGGAGGCGTGGCGGGAGCGGTACGGCCGGCGGACCGTGGTGCCGGAGCGTACGCATAACGCGGTCGTCGAGCTGCAGATGCTGCGCCTGTCAGCGGCCGACTTCTGCGCGGCGTTCACCAACCCCACTGCCGAGCCCGGGCTCAGCGCCCCCGTCGACACCTGGATCAAGAACACCGACCACGGTCCGATGGTCAGCGACGCCAAAGCCCGGTGGGATGTCGCGAGGTTCGAGGACCGCCTGCTCTCCGTCGTCCCCAACCTGTTCTGGGTCTACGCCGAGCTCCCCGCCGGTGACCTCGTCCGCGAGGGGGCGCCCGGCCTGGTGCGCGTGGTTCAGGAGCGGTTGAACCACCCGGGGCTGCTGCTGGACGCCGGCACGCTCAACACCAAGGTGGGAGCCTCGGTCGCCGAGTTGCACGAGCGATTCGGGTACCAGCCGTATGCCGGGCCGGAGCGGCTGGAGGTCGCGTCCATCGACGACGGGCTCACCGTGGTCATGGACGGCATAGTGGACCGCAGAGGCCACCTGTCCCGGACTCGCCTGTACTTCCGCCCGGCGTTCTACGGCGCCGACGAGCGCTCCCGGGCGCTGTCGGGGGCCAGGGCCGACTCCCGCTACGACCGTGAGCTGGGGCTCGTCGAGTGGCTGCGCGGCCCGGTCTGCGCGCGCATCATGGAGCGGATCGAGAGCGCAGCGCTGCCGGCCGGCGCGTACGAGACGAACCCGGCGGCCTCCGCGCCCGATGTGGTCGCGCGGGTCGCGGGCGGGCTCGGCATCGACGAGGACGCGGCGGCGCTCTACCTCCAGCTGCTGGCCCTGCCCGCGCCCACCGACCGCAACGTCCGCGGCTGGAACGGGTGGAAGCCCGCCCGGCACCAGAAGGCCGCCGCCGTGCTGGTCGAGCGCGGCCTGGTCGTGGAGGACAAGCGCCCCCGTGCGGGCCGTCAGACCTTCCTGCCGGGCGAGTGGATCCACGCCAAGAAGCCCTACCAGCCCATGGAGGCGTGGAAGGCGGACCTCGTCGGGGTGGACCGCTCCTACAACGGGCGCCTGGAGAACCCGCTTCCGCTGCCCACGCGCACCCTGCCCGAGCTGTTCGCCCACGCCTGGGCGCTGGTCGAGGGCGGAGCCGGTCCCATGTAGCCCCCGGTCACTTCACCTCCACCTCGCACACCAGCCGCCGCCGGTGGTCCACCGCCCGCTCCGGTCCGGTCAGCGTCAGCGGCACCGTATGCCGTACGTCGGCGTCCGCGCTGGAGGCGGCCAGGCGCAGCTCCAGGGGCCCGGGTCCGACGATCCGGCCCCCGTCGGGGGCGCCCGGGTAGGAGGCCAGGTCGGCGTGGAAGGTGAAGTGGACCTCGGCGCTCTCGCCGGGGGCGAGCGGGACGCGGGTGTAGCCGATGAGCCGGGTGACCGGGCGGACGGTGCGGGCCACGGGCTGGTGCAGATAGAGCTGGACCACCTCGGTGCCCGGGCGCTCGCCCGTGTTGCGGACGGTCAGCCGCAGCGTGGTCTCGCCGTCGGTGGCCAGGGTGGCCGCGTCCGCCTCCGGGCGCTCCCAGCTGAAGGAGGTGTACGACAGGCCGTGGCCGAAGGCGTGCAGCGGGGTCGGGTCGACATTGCTGGCCTCGCCCCGTAGGCCCAGCGGTGGCTGAAGGTACGTCCAGGGCTGGCCGCCGGTCGTGTACGGGACGCTGACGGGCAGCCGGCCCGAGGGGTTGACCCGGCCGGAGAGGACCGCGGCGACGGCCGGGCCGCCCTCCTCGCCGGGGAAGAAGGCCTGAACGGCGGCGGCGAGCAGCCCCGACCAGCGGCCGAGCGCGTACGGGCGGCCGGTGAGCAGGACCAGTACGACGGGCGTGCCGGTGGCCAGCAGGGTGTCGAGCAGGGCGCCCTGTTCGCCGGGGAGTTCCAGGTCGGCGGCGTCGCAGCCCTCGCCCGAGGTGCCCCGGCCGAAGAGGCCGGAGCGGTCGCCGAGCACGGCGACGCACACATCGGCGTCCGCGGCGACGCGGGAGGCGCGCGCGAGACGGCTCTCGGCGGCGACGGCGGCCGAGGTGGCGGTGGCGCCGGGCGGGGCCGCGGCCGGACCGGGCGGGGCGCAGCCCTCGGCGTGGGTGAGCGCCGCGTCGGGGAGTTCGGCGCGCAGCGCGGCGAGCACCGTCGGTACATCGATGCCGAGCGGCAGGTCCGGGTGCTCGACGCCGACGTGCCGGGGGAAGGTGTAGCAGCCGAGCATCGCCGCGGGGTCGTCGGCGAGCGGGCCGACGACCGCGATCCGGGTCCCGGGCGCGAGCGGCAGCGCCTCGCGCTCGTTGGCGAGCAGCACCACCGACTCCTCGGCCAGCTGCCGGGCCACCTCCCGCATCACCGGCGGGTCCAGATCCACGACCTGGGGGAGCGCGGGCGGCGTGGCCGACCAGTCCGGGTCGAGCAGCCCCAGCTCGCACTTCTGCCGCAGCACCCGCAGAGCCGCCGCGTCCACCAGCGACTCGGGGACCTCCCCGGCCCGTACGGCGTCCCGCAGCGGCGTGGCGAAGCAGCGTACGGCGGGCAGCTCCACGTCCACGCCCGCCTCCAGCGCGAGCGCCGCGGCGCGCGCCGGGGTGTCGGCGACGCGGTGGTGCAGCTCCAGGAAGGAGAGGCCGAAGTAGTCGGAGACGATGGTGCCGGTGAAGCCCCAGCGCTCGCGCAGCAGGTCCGTCAGCAGGTAGCGGTTCGCGGCCGACGGGACGCCGTCGAGGTCGTTGTAGGAGTGCATGACCGAGCGCGCCCCGCCGTCCCGCAGGGCCATCTCGAACGGCGGCAGGATGACGTCCGCGAGTTCGCGCGGGCCGATGGAGACCGGGGCGTGGTTACGGGCGCCGCGCGAGGCGGAGTAGCCCGCGAAGTGCTTGAGGGTGGCGATGATCCCGGCCGACTGGAGGCCGCGTACGTACGCGGTGCCGATGGTCCCGACCAGATACGGGTCCTCGCCGATGGACTCCTCCGTACGGCCCCAGCGCGGGTCGCGCACCACGTCGAGGACCGGCGACAGGCCCTGGTGGATGCCCACCGCCCGCATCGAGGCGCCGATCAGCTCGGCGGCCCGGCCCACCAGCGCCGGGTCGAAGGTGGCGCCCCAGGCCAGCGGCGTGGGGAAGACCGTCGCGCCCCAGGCGAAGAACCCGGTCAGGCACTCCTCGTGGGCGACGGCCGGGATCCCGAAGCGGTTGCCCGCGGCGACCCGCGCCTGGGTGCGGGCGAGGGCGGCGGCGCCCTCGCCCGGATCGACGGGGGCGGTGCCGAAGGGGCGGGTCAGCTGGCCGAGTCCGTGGGGGAGCAGGGCGTCGAGGTCCACCTCCTCGTTGACCTGGTGCTGGAGCGGGGCGACGTCCTCGCCCTCCGTGGACTCGGAGCCCGGCCAGACGCCGGCGAGCTGGGCGAGCTTCTCCTCCAGGGTCATCCGGGAGAGCAGGTCCGCGGCGCGGTCTTCGGCGGGAAGGGAGGTGTTCTGCCAGGGGTGAGGCATGAAGCTCCTTGGCTCAGGGCTGTTCGGAGGGCCGCTTGGTGTCTCCGGGGTGCTCACTTGCCGCCCACGCCCATCAGGCCGTTGATCAGCTGACGGCGGGCGAAGAGATAGACGACGAAGATCGGGACGATGGACAGCACGACCGCGGTGAGCAGCGCCGGGGTGTCCACCCGGAACTCGCCGACGTAGTCGTACAGGCCCAGGGTCAGCACCCGGTTGCTCCTGGACTGGGTGAGGATCAGTGGGAACATGAAGCCGTTCCAGGCGTGCAGCGCCGAGTACACCCCGACCGTGGAGATCCCCGCCCGCGACATCGGCACCACCAGCCGCAGCAGCACCCGGGTCGGCCCGGCGCCGTCCAGCGCCATCGACTCGTACAGCTCCTCGTCGATATCGCGCATGGTCCCCGCCAGGATCAGCACGCTGACGGGGAGGGAGAAGGCGGCCGTCGGCAGGATCACCGCCAGCAGGGTGTCGTACAGCTGGAGCTTGGTGATCACCAGATAGATCGGGATGATCACCGCCTGGGACGGGATCGCGAGCCCGAGCAGAAACATCTGGAAGACGCGCTGGGACATCCGGCTGCGGGCGCGCACCACCGCATAGCCGACGGTCACCGACAGCACGATGACGATGGCGGCGCACACGGCGGTGACGACCAGGGTGTTGCCCAGATAGGAGAAGAAGTGGCTGCTGAGCACCCGGTCGTAGTTGGCGAGCGTGGGGTGGGTGGGCAGCGCGAGCGGGCCGTCGTCGATATAGCCGTCGCGGGTCCGGAAGGTCGTGGCCACCAGTACGTACAGCGGGGCGCCGACGATGACCAGCCAGATGAGGGAGGCCAGACCGGCCGGGTAGTTGGGCCTTCGGGGGCCGCTCCCCTTCAGCAGCCGGGGCAGGCCCGCGTGGCGCGGCTTGGCCGGCGGGGCCGCCTTGCCGGTCGTACGGTCCGCCTCGGGACGCTGGTGCAGCACGTCGGTCACATCCCCTCCCGGGTGCTGCGCATCGCGCTGAAGCCGGTCAGCCGCACCAGCAGCAGCGAGACGGTGGTGGCGACGACCACGAGGAGGGCCGCGACCGCGCTGGCGTAGCCGAGGTCGAAGGCCTGGAAGCCGTTCTTGTACATCAGGAACGGCACGATGCTGGTGTCCGTGCCCGGGCCGCCCTTGGTGAGGATCAGGACGGTGTCGAAGAACGTCAGCGCGCCCACCACCATGATCACCGATGAGGTGACCACGGTGTTGCGCAGCTGGGGCAGCGTGATCGAGAAGAACTGGCGGACGGTGCCCGCACCGTCGATCGCCGCCGCGTCGTAGAGCGAGCGCGGGATGGCCCGGGCGCCGCCCTGGTAGATCAGCGTGTGGAGGGGGATGAACTGCCAGGCGGTGACGAAGAGGATCGCGCCGAGGGCGCCCTGGGGGTCGCCGAGCAGATCGCCGTCCTCGAAGCCGAGGGCGGGCCCGATCTCCGCGATGAGGCCGAAGTTGGGGTCCAGCAGCTGCTTCCACACCAGGGCGAGGGCGACGGAGGACGCCAGCAGTGGCAGGAAGAAGATCGCCGACAGCACGGCGCGGTTGCGCTGCCGCCCGGCCGCCCACACCCCCAGCAGCAGCGCGATCGGGGTCTGTACGAGCCAGGTCAGTACGGTCAGCAGCAGGCTGAGCCAGACCGCCTGGCGCATGTCCGGGTCGTGCCACAGCCGGGACCAGTTGTCGGTGCCGATCCACTGGGGGCTGCCGATGCCGTCCCAGTCGGTGAAGGCCAGATAGCCGACCAGCAGCATGGGGGCGACGGCGAAGCACGCGAAGAACAGCACCCCGGGGAGCGCCCAGGCGGCGCTGGGGCGCCCCACGGCGTCACGACCCACGGCCTTGCGCCCTGCGGCCTTGCGCCCCACGGTGTTACGACCCGAGCCGCCGCGGGGCGCGCCCTGGTCGGGCGCGCCCTTGGGGTCGGCGGCCACATTGTCGGCGCCCTCCATCAGACCTTCTTTCGAGGGGATCACCGGCTTCAGCCGGTGGGGGAATCGAACCCTGGAAACGGAGCCGCGAAACGGCGGAGCACACTGCGTTGTCAGAGGTGGCCGGTAGAGTGATGGCACCGGCTTTGACCAGGGGAGACGCTGAGGGAGGGGCGCGTTGCTGCGTGCGTACAAGTTCCTGCTGCGGCCTACCGTTCGGCAGGCGCAGGCCCTGACCCAGATGCTGGGGGACCACTGTTCGCTCTATAACGGGGCCTTGCAAGAGCGCCGTGACGCCTGGCGGCACACGTCGAAGACCAGCATCAGGTACGGTGATCAGTCGGCGCAGCTGAGGGAGATCCGGGCGTTCGACCCGGAGCGTCAGGGCCGCTGGTCCTTCTCGAGCCAGCAGGCCACGCTCAGGCGGCTCGACAAGGCGTTTCAGGCGTTCTTCCGCCGGGTCAGGAGTGGCGGGAAGCCCGGATACCCCAGGTTCAAGGGCGTTGGCCACTTCGACACGGTCGTCTTCCCGAAGGACGGGGATGGCTGCCGCTGGGACCCCACCCCCGACGACGCCCACACCCGTGTACGTCTCCAGGGCGTGGGGCACGTGCGGGTGCATCAGCACCGTTCCGTGAAGGGCCGGGTCAAGACGGTCTCGGTGAAGCGCGAGGGCAACCGCTGGTACGTGGTCCTTGCCTGCGACGAAGTGCCCGCCGAGCCGCTTCCCGGCACGGGCAGCATCGTCGGCATCGACATGGGCACGGTGCACTTCTTCACTGGCTCCAACGGGGACCACAAGGAGAACCCGCGATTCCTGCAGTCGATGGCGGAAGAGCTGACCGCTGCCCAGCAGCACCTTGCGACATTCCCAAAGCGCACCAGGCGCCGGACGAAGAAGCACCGGGCTGCGGCCCGGAAGGTGGCCAAGCTGCACGCCAGGGTCCGGCGTCAGCGCCTGGACCACCACCACAAGCGGGCGCTTGAGCTCGTGCGGGAGCACGACGTGATCGGGCACGAGAAGCTGAACACGGCGAGCATGACCAAAGCGCCCGCACCCAAGCCCGACCCCGAGCGCGACGGAGCGTTCTTCCCGAACGGGGCCGCCGCGAAGGCCGGGCTGAATCGCAGCATTCTGGACGCGGGTTGGGGGATGTTCCTGGGAATCCTGGCGGACAAGGCTGAGAGCGCCGGTCGCCGAGTGATCCCGGTGGACGCCCGCAACACCTCCCGCACGTGCCCGCCCGAGATAGGCGGATGCGGGCACGTCGCAAAGGAGAACCGCGCCACCCAAGCGAAGTTCGAATGCGTCAAGTGCGGCCTGGTGGAGAACGCCGACCGTGTGGGCGCGCTGAATGTCCTGCACAGGGCCGGGCTGGTCCTCTGCGCGGAGGCTTAGCCACCGACGCAGGAAGCCCGCCGCATTAGCAGTGGGTGGAGTCACTACTTGATGTCCTTCTTCATCGCCGCCACGAACCCGGCCGGACTCAGCTGCCCGTTGAACAGCTTCTGGATGTTGGTGTGTATCGCCGGGGTGTTCTTGGCCGACAGCGCCTGGTCCCAGGAGAGGGTGAAGCTAGGGGCCTCACGGACCATGTCGTACTGGAACTGCGCGTAGGCCGGGTTCTCGTGCTTGCTCAGCAGCGAGGCGGCGTCGGAGGTGGCGGGCACATCGCCGTTGGCGATCAGGTCCTTGGAGTAGTCCTGCTTGGCGGCGAACTTCGCGAACTCGATCGCCGCGTCCCTCTTCTTGCCCTTGGCCTTGGAGTTGATCGACCAGTAGTTGGTCGGGTTGCCCACCACGTTCTTGGGGTCGCCCTTGCCGCCCGGGGCGGCCGGGAAGGTGGTCCAGCCGAGGCCCGACTTGGCGAAGTCCGGCTGGTTCGCCTTCTGGTTGGCGTACTCCCAGGAGCCCATCAGATGCATCGCGGCCTTGCCCTTGGCGAAGAGCGTGGAGGCCCCGTCGGCGGTGTAGTTGACCGACTTGTAGTTCTTGCCGAACGTGCCCCGGTCGACCAGATCCTTGATCGTCTCAGCGGTCTTCAGCACGCTCGGGTCGCTCCACCCCGAGGAGTCCCCGTTCTGGATCCGCTTGAAGACATCGGCCCCGCCGTAGCGGTCCACCAGGTACTCCACCCACATCAGCTCGGTCCACGCGTCGGTGCCCGCGAGCGCGAAGGGGGTGACGCCCTTCTTCTTGAAGGTGTCGATGAGGCCCAGCAGATCGTCCCAGGACTTGGGCGGCTGCACCCCCGCGTCCTGGAACACCTTCTTGTTGTAGAAGAGGATCACCGGCTGCATCCCGCGCATCGGGATGCCGTAGAACCTGCCGTTCACCGCCCCGGCCTTGAGGATTGAGGGGATGAACGCCTTCTGCAGGTCCGGGTCCTTCTTCAGCGTCGGGCCCAGGTCGACCAGCATGTCCTCCTTGACGAAGTCGCTGATGCTGCCCCCACCCCAGTTGAAGAAGACGTCCGGGGCGTTGGGGGTGCCCATGGAGGTGCGCATCTTGTCCGAGTAGCCCTCGCCGGGCACCTCGGTGAGCTTCGCCTTCACATCCGAGGTCTTGTTGAAGCGCTCGACGACCGCGCGCTGCACCTTGGTCGAGGCGTCCTGGTAGACCCAGACGCTGATGGAGTCGTCGTCCGAGCCGCCGGGGCCTGAGCTGCCGCAGGCGGTGAGGGTGGTGGTGGCCAAGAGCAGAGCGGCAGCCAGGGTGGACGTACGGAGGATCGCCCGTGACCTGGGGGTACGCATCGTCATCGTCGCATTGCCTTCCGGAAGTAGCCCGATAATTCTCGGAAGTGATTGCGTGGACGGTATGGGCGTGCTGATGCTGTGTCAAGGGATCGCACAAACAGCCCTGTTGGATCGCACGAACAGGGCTGTCGAAGGTCGCGGAGGAGGGGCAGTGGGCGTGTGGTGGGCGGTGGGCCCCCGGCGGCGTGCAGGGCCGCCCCCAGCGCCGTACGGAACGCCGTACGTACGGATCGCCGTGCGGGGCCAGGCCCGGCCCCGGGCTCAGGCTGCGCTCAGGCCGTACTCGGCGCCGCCGTACTGGCCCGGACGACCAGCGCCGTCGCGAGCTCCACCCGGGGCGACTCGATCTCCTCGCCGCGCGCCTGGCGCAGCACCGTACGGGCCGCCAGCTTGCCCATCTCCGCGAGCGGCTGGCGCACCGTGGTCAGCGGCGGGGCCGACCAGCGGACTTCCGGAAGGTCGTCGAAGCCCACCACGCTCACGTCCTCCGGCACCCGCAGGCCCCGGCGGCGCAGGGCCTCGATCGCGCCCAGGGCCATCTGGTCGCTGGAGGCGAACACGGCGGTGGGCGGGGTCGCCGCGTCCATCAGCTGATCGCAGCCGACGAAACCGGACTCGTGATAGAAGTCGCCCTGGGCCACCAGTGCCTGGTCGTACGGCACCCCGGCCGCCTCCAGGGCGGCCCGGTGGCCGTCCAGCCGGGCCCGGCTGCACAGCAGCCGCGGCGGGCCGGCGATAAAGCCGATCCGGCGGTGGCCCAGGCCCAGCAGATGCTCGGTCGCGGCCATGCCGCCCGCCCAGTTGGTCGCCCCGATGGTGGGCGCGTCCAGGGCGGGGGAGCCGGCCGGGTCGACCACCACGATCGGCACGTTCAGCCGCCGCAACTCCTCGTGCAGCACCGGTTCGAGCACGGAGGTCACCAGGATCACCCCGTCCGAGGCGCGCGCCCGCAGGTTCTTCATCCACTGCCGCGCCGCGCCCGCCCGGCCGTGGATGGCGGAGACCACCGTGCCCACGCCGTCCTCGTGCGCGACCTCCTCCACTCCGCGGATGATCTCCACCGCCCAGGGGCTGTCCAGATCGTTGAATACCAGGTCCACCAGGGCGGCCCGGTCGCCCGGGGCGGTCTGGCGGCGGCGGTAGCCGTGGAGCCGCAGCAGATTCTCCACCCGGGCCCGGGTCTCGGGCGAGACATCAGAACGCCCGTTGACCACCCGCGAGACCGTGGGCACCGACACCCCGGCCTCCTGCGCGATGGCCGTGATCGTCACCTTGGGCCGGGCGCCACCTTCGGAACCCGCGCTCTCCGTAGCCATTTCCGCCTCCTCCGTTGACGAGAGTCACTCCCGCCTCTACCTTTCCGGGCGCACCCTCGGAACCTTGCAGAAGTCTTCCGGAAAACCGGATCAGACGTGAAGAGAAGAGAGGGACGTCCATGAAGCTCATGAGCTTACGCAGCGGCGCACTGGTGGCCTCGGCCGCCGTGGCGACCTTGGCCTTCGGCCTCGCAGCCCCCGGCCAAGCGGCCGAACACCCGACCGGAGGGGCGGCCGTGAAGGCCAACCCCACCCTCCGCGAGGTCGCCGACCGCACCGGCCGCTTCGTCGGTACGGCGATCAGCGACGGCCGGCTCGGCGACGCCGCCTACGCCAACATCGCCAAGAGCGAGTTCTCCAGCGTCACCGCCGAGAACGCCATGAAGTGGGGCTCGGTCGAGCCCAACCGCGGCCAGTTCAACTGGGCCGCCGCCGACCGGCTGGTCTCCTTCGCGCAGAGCAACAACCAGAAGGTCTACGGCCACACCCTGGTCTGGCACAGCCAGATGCCGAACTGGCTGGCCAACGGCTCGTTCTCCAATTCCGAGCTGCGCACCATCATGACCAACCACGTCACCACTCAAGTCAGCCGCTACAAGGGCAAGGTCCAGCGCTGGGACGTGGTCAACGAGGCGTTCAACGAGGACGGGACGCTGCGCCAGTCCAAGTTCCAGCAGCAGCTCGGCGAGTCGTACATCGCCGACGCCTTCCGCGCCGCCCGCGCCGCCGACCCGAACGCCAAGCTCTTCATCAACGACTACAACACCGAGGGCACGGGCGCGAAGAGCAACGGCCTGTACAACCTGGTCCAGCGGCTCAAGAGCCAGGGCGTGCCCATCGACGGAGTCGGCTTCCAGAGCCACCTCATCGTGAACCAGGTGCCCTCCACCATGAAGGCCAACCTGCAGCGCTTCGCCGACCTCGGCCTCGAGATCGTCGTCTCCGAGCTCGACATCCGCATGGCCACCCCGGCCGACTCCACCAAGCTCCAGCAGCAGGCGGCCAACTACAAGACCGTGGCCCAGACCTGCCTGGCCATCTCCCGCTGCGCCGGCATCACCGTATGGGGCTTCGGCGACCGGGACTCCTGGGTCCCCGGCACCTTCCCCGGCCAGGGCGCGGCCAACCTGTACGACAACAACTACCAGCCCAAGCCCGCCTACACCGCGTTCCGCGACGGCCTGGCCGGATCCTAAGACCTGTTCCGCTATTCACCAGAGGGTGAGTTGCGGGTCGCAGTCGGGGCGGTGTCCGGGCTTTCCGGCGTGGTCACGCACGGGGCGTGTCTCATCCGGGGTCGCTCGGGGCCGCCTTGCGGCGGTTCCGTGAGCAGAGGTCTCCCGCTGGCGGGAACTGCCACGCGTCCCGACCGGCGAACCGGTGTCGGGCTCTGTGTGGTTGACTCATGCAGGGCTTCTTCCAGCCCTTGTCCCGAGCTACCAGCCCAAACCGGCGTACTACGGCATCGCCAAAGCCCTCGGCTGGACCGGCGACGGCGGGCAGGACCCGACGCCCACCACGGGTTGCGCGGTCACCTAGTCCGTCACCAACCAGTGGAACACCGGCTTCACGGCGAACGTCACCGTCAAGAACACCGGGGCCGACGCCATCAAGGCTGGAAGGTGGCCTGGACCACGCCTCCGGCCAGCAGGCGACCTCCGCCTGGAACGCCACCGTGACCCAGACCGGCTCCCAGGTCACGGCGGCCGACGCGGGCTACAACCCCACGATCGGCGTCGGCGGCTCGGTGACGTTCGGCTCAGCACAGCTTCCCCTACCCGCCTCTTCCCGTTGCTCCAGACGGGTAGTTCTGGAGCGATCGATAGTGGCGGTATCGCAGCAGGTCAAGGCAGTACGGTGGGGTCGGGTGGATGCTCGTTCCGGACCTGGACGCCGACGCGGCACCGCCCGATGCTTCAGCGCTAGGCTCGCGCCATGCCTACATCGGACAGCGTGACGCTTCGGACGCTCGATGGTCTGCACCTGGCTGGCACACTCGTGCGCCCCGACATGCCAGCCTCGCGCGCTGTCGTGCTTGTGCACGGCGGTGGCGTCACTCGGGAAGAAGGCGGGTTCTTCACGCGTCTCGCTGCTGGAATGGCCGAGAGTGGTACGGCGTCTCTCCGATTCGACATGCGCGGTCACGGCGAAAGTGAGGGCCGACAGGAAGAGCTGACCCTGGCCATGATCCTTAATGATATTCGGGCAGCCATCTCCTACCTCCGCGAAGCCACCAGCGCCCGGGAAATCACGTTGCTGGGTGCCAGCTTTGGCGGCGGTATCTGCGCATATTATGCCGCTAAGCGTTCGGCAGATCTTTCGCGACTGGTGCTGTTCAACCCTCAGCTGGATTACAAATGGCGCACCATCGACACGCGAGCCTATTGGGTCAATGATTCAATCAGTGAAGAGGCGGCGCAACAACTCACCGAACAAGGATTCATCCAATTCACGCCGACCCTGAGGCATGGGCGGCCCTTGTTCAACGAGGTGTTCTGGTTTCATCCGCATGAGGTACTTGGCGAGGTGCGAGCCCCGACCCTGATCGTCCACGGAACCGAAGACACGTTCGTGCCTATCGGGTTGTCACGGACTGCTGTACAGAAGTTCAGGACTTCTTGTGAAATCATCGAGATTGAAGGGGCGCAGCACGGTTTCGCTGTGCACGATGACCCACAGTATCTGAATCCTCAGAGCCAGGAATGGCAGAAGTTTGTCATCCGCACCGTGAGTGAATGGCTGACCGCCGACTCCTCGCAGCGTTAGGCAGCGCGGAACGCTTCGCGGAACTCCCGCACCGCAGGTCGGCCGCGTCAACGACTCAACGTCTGGAGCACTTCGCCCAATACCCTCATGGTGCGTTCTGATTGCACAGCTTGGGCCACTTCAGCGGAAGCGGCACCAACCCTGGCCGCCTCGTCCGGTTCACCACTCAGCGCCAATGCCGCTGCTCTCCGGGCATTAAAGAATCCTGTGTCGCGGTGCGAGAGCGTACCAGCGGAAATGATTTCGCCGAACAGATCGGCGGCGATACCTGGCTTGCCAGCCTCTGTATAACTTACAGCATTCCGGAGTAGCAACGTATGCTCGTTGAAGTACGCGCCGAGGCCGTTTGGTTCGCCGTCAGCGGCGCGTGTAAGCAGTTCACGGGCAGTATCGAGTTTCTGCTCGATCAGGGCGAGCGGTTCTCCGAGCATGGCGCACCCAAGCGCTTCCTGCATGTTGGCCCGCCTGTGCCAACGTCAGCACTCGCACTGCGTCCTGATCATCATACGCCATTTGGGATTTCTTCAGCAGCATATAGCCTTGCATGGCTGGGTCATCAGCTTCTTGGGCCCATTCCATAGCCCGGTCGTACCAGAAAACAGCAACGTCCGGTTGGCGGGCATCTCGATACAGCCATCCAGCAAATTCCGCGCCATCTGCGCCAACCGACAGCAACTCTCGCCGAACGGCGGGCTTCACATCCCGGGCTTGCTGCTCAATGACATTCAGCAACCCCAGGACCACCGGCAGGGTTTTCTGTGCACCAAGCCTGCCATCGTCGCATTTCGCTGTTTCGAGTTGGCTGCGGAAATATTCAACCATCGTTCCGTCGAAATGGCGGTGGGCATCACCCAAAGCAGCGGTCACGCGCTGGAGGTCTTCAAGGCTCGTCCCCCTCGGAGCGGTAACGGCAAATCCACCCTTGAGGAGTGTGCGTCGGTTGAGCGGGCTCATACTCTCGTGCTCCGTAGACGGGGTGGTGTCCCCTTCTGGGCTACCAGAAAGCACCAATTGCTCAAGGAGGCTGCCGGGTCCACGAGATCCCAGCGATTTTCTATCTACCGGAACCAGGACTAGACGACCATCCACGACAATTGACAGTAGTGCGCTATCGGGCGTGTCAGGAATGGCCGACCGCACATCGGCCGATGTGTCGCGTGGCGCTTTGGCCTCGGGGTTGGTCGCAGCTCCAACACTACGGCGAGCGCCGCTGGTACCGTCAATACCTTCCGGGGAACCCTCCCACGGGCGAGGGGGCAAGCCCAGCATTTCGCCAGGGATGCCGAAGCCATCCGCAACTCGTTCGATTACCTGTTGCCCGCGGATGCCTCTGACGCCTCGGATGATGTCACTAACCCGAGCACTGGTCATCTTTCCCACCGCCGACGCAATTACCGCGTGGCTGGAGCCCGTTCGTCTGTTGACGAGGCGAAAAATCTCCCGGAAGTTACGGGTGGCGCATGCCCGCTGCATGGCCTCGGTCTGTAAGAGCGCGTCCGGGATCGTCAGCGGGTAGCCGCTTCGCCAGGTCTCGCGTTCGTCCATGAGCCACCTCGCAGGGACGGCATTGATCGCTCCCAGGGTATCCCCGGCCCCGGAACGGGGTTCCCCAAACAAGGCGGAAACGGGGTTCCCCAAATGGGCTTGTGGGGTTCCCCGTTTGCTGTTCCCTCAGGGTTCCCGTGGGCCGGAAGCTCATGGAGTGGAGCGCATCCACGCCACGCAAAGGACCCCCGCGACCGTCCGACCGGCCCGGGGGCATGGTCACCAACCCCATGGAGGTTGACGACGTGACAAAACATATCCGAACGCTCCTCGAATGGCTGCTGCAGCTGCTGTTGCCCGCTCCCGGGTGCCATCGAGCAGCGGACACCGCAACGCCCGCCCCGCCGCACGCCGTCGTGCCCGTACCCGCCCTGACCCGCGTATCTGCTTCTGACCGCCCCGCAGACCCGCCGACACTCCGCCTCCCTCGCATCCCGGTCGGTGAGCGCTTCCCGATCGCATGGGACACCGACCCCGTGGGGTTGTACGTCGTCGAGTACGAGCGGCAGCGGGCGCTGGGAGCGGCGCGGTGAGCGCCAACAAGCCCTTGCCCAAGTCGCGGGAGGCGCAGCAGGGCCCGACCAACCGCCCGACCCCGGCGGAGTTGGACGCGCGGGCGGAGGCGCTGAAGAAGGAGATCGACAAGCATCTGGGACGGGGGACGGGGCGATGAAGTCGTTCGTGGTGCGTCGGTGCCCCCGGCTGACGGCGTGGTGGTACATGTCGGGCCGCATCTCCTGGCCTGTGCGCCTCGTGAGCGCCAGGGCTCGGCGGCGGCACGACGAGTCGGCCGAGTCGGGCGCTGCCATTCGTGCCGCCCTCCGCCGGATTCAGACGGAATGGGAGAGCGGGGCATGACCAACGAAACCCGACCCTGCCCAAAGTGCCAGCTGTACAAGGCGCTTCGGGAGAGGGCGAAGCAGGAGGGCGACTACGGCCGGGCCGGCGACTACGAGGCATTGCGCCGCCGTCACCCGACCCACACCCAGCCGGACCGGACGGCCCGATGGGGGTTGCCCGCATGAGCCGACCGACGCCTTGCAAGTCGCAAGGCGCCCCGGTGGTGATCACTGACCCTTTGGATGGGTCGTGTGCCCCTGCCGGGGCGGGTCGTAAGACGGCGCGGGGACCGACTCCCCGCACGTGCAGAGAAGGGATGGGCACCATGGCAGAACGTCCGGAGTTCGAGTTCGTCGGGGCAGCGGCCTGCCGTGACAAGAAGGTGGGCAACTGCCCTCAGGTGGCCCTGAACGTGCCGGGTGTGGTGGCGTTGCGGGACAGCGAGCGGCCCGAGACCATCGTCACCATGACGGCGGACGCGTGGGCAACGCTTACGGACGCCGTGAAGGCCGGAGAGTTCGACCTGAGCGCCTGACTGAGAGTAGGTCCTCGTGAAGAAGTGCCCTCGCTGCGCCGCCGAGTGCCCTACGGACCCGGAGAACGGGTTGCCGTGGTGTGCACGGTGCAGGGCCTTCTTCGGGCTCTCGCTGCCTGTCTGCCGAGGCTTGTGGTGGTCGCGGTATCCGGTTACGCGTGCTCCCATCCGGCCGCGCAAGCACTGAGTGGACCCACTCGGCCCCGTCCACGCCTCCCTGGTGACGCATGGACGGGGCTTCCCGTGCCCCAATGCCAGTGACTTTGCGGTGAGTATCGGACAGCGACACGCCGTGGTGTCGGCGTGTCGC
>NZ_JBHWES010000057.1:0-65095 GCF_042734105.1 Streptomyces sp. NPDC059679
GCGAGCAGCTCGATGAACACCGCACGGTCCCGGGTCTCGGGCTCGCGGAGCACGAGCCTCTCGGTCCTGATCGGCTCAGGCGGCCAAGCCACGGGGCCCAGATCTTCCATCCGCGCACGCTAACAGGTGGTCAAACCAACGGTGAGGCCATCGGCATTGTCCGTCCGTATGTTGCGGCACTTGGTCCCCACCGACAGGGCCACGGGAAAGCTCCATCATCGTGCGTCGCGCATCGTGAGAATGTATGCCGCGGTAAGCGCGACGACACGGTCTTCGTCGTGTGACAGATCCGCGAGGGCACGTGACGCCGTGATTCCCGGGATCTCCGCGAGCGCCTGTGTCAGCCGTCGACGTGCGGACGATTCCACGACGCCGGGGCCAAGACTCTCCACGAGCCGGGCAGCGATCTGATCCGCCAACGCGGGACGACTCGCCAGCGCGCTCAGCGCATCGGCCGCATCGACGTCGTTCGCGTCCTCGACGACCATGTCGATGAGCGTCGGGACCGCGTCGGCCACTCCACGTGCCCCGAGCGCCATGGCCGCACACCTGCGGACCACGATGTCGGGGTTCATGAGGGCGTCCTGCAGCAGTGCGGTCGCCTTACGACTCGGCATCTCAGCGATGCACTGGACGGCACGTTTCCGCACCTCGGCCACCGGTGAGTCGAGGCCCTCGGCCAGCAGCGCCAATCCGCCATCGCCCGATTGCGCCAAAGCCCATCGAAGGGCTCCGGCGACATTCGTGTCCGTCTCGTTCAGGGCTGCCTCGACCAGTGCTTCCGTTGGCACCGGAACCCCATCGACATCGGCTGAGGACAGGGCCGCGCGCTGGCGCTTCCCAGCGCTCTCCGAACCCAACGCCTGGAGGAGTGCGACGATCTGGAGGACGTCTTCCCATCCGTCGGGTTCCGCGGCACCGATCCGCCGGAGCCGCGTGAGCAGCTCCGTCTCAGCTGCGATGCGTTCCCGCGTCTGGCGGATGAGATCGTCGACGAGATCCGAGGGCGCGAAGCCGGGATCATCGAGCGCGCGCCCGACGTCACGCAGCGACAGCCCCAAGGACCGCAGGCTCTCGATATGGAAGATGCGCCGGATGTCGTCGCTGGAGTACTCGCGATAGCCGGCGCCGGTACGGTCCGTCGGCCGCAGCAGGCCGAGCGATTCGTAATGCCTGAGCATGCGGGCGCTGACTCCGGACCGTCGTGCCACATCGCCGATCAGCACTGCCCATCACCCCTTCTGGCTGGTCGGGCCGAGGGCCACAGCGCGCTTCGCCTCCTCGATCGCGAATTCGAATCCAGCGTCCGGGTCGCGCAACAGCCGTTCCGTGGCGATCGCGTGCGTGCGCACACGAAGGTCGAGATCCGTCATCGCGGTGCGCAGAGTTGGCAAGGTTACGTCACCGAGCGCGATCAGTGCCCGGCTGAGGCTCAGCTGCGTCTCACGCTCGCCGCGCCCGAGCTGTGTCGCCAACGCCGCGGCCAACTCGGCCCTCTCATCTGCGGGTACGAGTACGACCGCTGCTCGCCAAGCGGCCCGCGCCACCTCGTCGTCGGCGTCGAACAGAAGCTCCCGTGTGATCGCCGGCCACGCCTGCGGATCCGCGATCTTGGACAGCGTGTGCAGCGCCTGGCTGCGCCCCTGCGCACGCTTCGAGCGGAGTTCCTTGAGGAGCCCTGGGACCGTTAGCGACGGTGAGTGGCGGGTGAGCGCCCACGTGAGCATTTCGCGCACGTAGAACTCGGGCTCGATCGCGCATCGCTCGATGAGTTTGTCGATGAACCCCGGGTCAGGCGTCGTGCCGACCGCCAGCGCCGCCCGCAGCCGTACCTGCGAGCGGCTGTCCTCCAGCGCCTGGAGAGCTCGGGTCGTATCCGTGTCCTGACTTTGCTCGGTCATCGGGACCACCTCCTTGGCTGGAGTGAAGCCCTTGTCACTGTGTCAAGGTCAAGGAGTAGCGGTAACGTACTGGGGGCCCGAAGCCGCAACTTCGATTTGCGACTTCGGGCCCTTGTGCCGTGTTTGGCGGTGGACTACTTCAAGACGTACACCGGAGCGCCGTCCGGAGTCACCCCGGTCTGCCGGATACAGCCGCGCTTCTGCAGCATGCGCAGCGCGTCATGCACACGGTGCTCGGTGAGCCCGGTGACGGACGCGATGGCGTTCAGCGGATACAGGCATTCGCCGTGCTCGATGAGTGCGGGCAGGATGTACGCCGCTACGGCCCAGATATCGGCGGTGACCACGAGGTTGTGCTCGCGCCACTCGGCGATCACCACGGCCGGCGTCACCGTCTTGGGCGGCTCGGGCAGGTCCCGCCAATGGCGTGGAATGCTGTCGGCGACGTTTCCGACACGGTCCGCGAGCCGGTTGATCGACACAAAGGTCTCACTGATGCACTGCATCAGCGCATGAGCGGCGGTCTGTCCGGCGGCGATTGAATCCCGCTGGACGACGGTGGACTCGCGGATCGCCTCGATCATCTCGCGCTGAACGCGCTCCGCCTCGCGCTGTGCTTCCTGCTGTGCTTCGAGGGCTTCCCGCTGTGTCTTGGCGACCTCCTGCTGGGCCTCTGCGGACTTCCGCATCATCTCGACGCTCTCGCGGCGCAGCTCCTGGGCCTCGCGCTGCATGGCGAGCATCTGCGCGTCCATGTCGAGGTTGTGCTCCTCGAGCCGGACGATGGAGTCGGCGACCTCCTTCGGCATGGCGTAGGCGGTGGGGGCGTCCGGGGTCGTGGGCTGTACTTCGGCCTTCTCGAGCGTGTATGAGCCGTGCTGCTGGACGGCAACCACAACCCCGGTCACCCAGTTCTTGAACGGCTCGCACTCGGGTTTCACGCAGCCGTTGACGAGGCGGATCAGCCCGTTGAGGCTACACATCACCATGGACTTTTTGAGTCCCTGACCTGCGGGAATGCTCAAACCGTAACGGGAAATTACGGTTTCGAGTACACATCGCATGTGCTCAGGGACATGCCTACGGATGGCCGCCCTCGAGTTGGAGTGCTTGAGTTCCGCGCACACATCGACCGCCGGGAACCAGTGGGTCCCATCCGGCAGCGTGAGCCGCCGTACGCGCGCTCCGGTCGCCGCGTACACGAAGTCGTTGATGTCGATCGCGTCCTGCTTGCCTGCCGGGGTCGGCGGAATGTTTTGTGTGCTCATGGGAGCATCACCTCCATGACGGACGTTACGGATCCCGGTGCGCAAACAACCCACGATTAAGGGCGAGTTCGCTCAAAAGGTGGGGAATGAACCATTCCGCTGGCGCGAGATCACCGACCCTGAACCACAGACTCTGAACCGCCGACTCCTGGAGTAGCCCTGATGGACAACCGACACGCACTCCGCGTCGTCAACGCCCAGTTCGCCGAAATCCTCAGCAAAGCGAAGGAGGAGGACTGGGAGCTGCCCACCCCCTGCAGTGAGTGGAGCATCCGCGATCTGGTGGGCCATGTGATCGGAGGGCATGTCATGGCGACCGCTCTCCTGACGGGTGAGGAGCTTGTCGCCGTGCCCGGTGACACCGTCGAGGTGTGGGCGGCGCGGGTGGAGCGGGCGGCGGAGGGGGAAGGGGCGTTGGGGCGGGTGGTGCGGCATCCGGTGTTCGGGGAGCTGAGCGGGGACGCCGCCGTGATGATCCGCTGGGGGGATGTGTGCGTGCATGCCTGGGACCTGGCCCAGGCCCTGGGCGTGGACTTCGTGCCGGAGCCGGGGCTGGCCGAGGCCGCACTGGAGTGGCTTGTGCCGTTCGGGTCGGCGCTCAGCTCCTCGGGGAGGTTCGGGGAGGGGGCCGATCCGGGGCCCGGGGCCGATGCGTTCGCCAGGGTGCTCGCGATCGCCGGGCGGGGTGCTCGGCCCACGGGAAAATAGTAGCCATGTACATAGTGGCTATGTATTGTATTTGGTGTGAGTTCAGCAGCTGAGAGCGCCACGGCAGGGTTCCTGGTCTGGCGCTTGTCGATGAAGTGGCGGGTGGCCGTCGACCGGGCGGTCGCGCCGCTGGGCCTGACACATGCCCAGTACTCGTTGATGGCATCGCTCTACGGCATGTCGCGCTCCGGGCTGCGGCCCAGTCAGCGTCGGCTCGCCGATCACACAGGGCTCGAGCCGTTGTACGTTTCCAAGCTCGCCCGCGCCCTGGAGGCCGCCGGGCTCGTCGCCCGCACCCGGGACCCGAGCGATCCGCGCGCCATGCAGCTGTCGCTCACCGAGCAGGGGCGCGATGTCACACGCCGCGCGATCACGGTGGTCCAGGGTCTGCTGGACCAGTTGCTGGAGCCGCTCGGGGGGCAGGACAGCACGCGCACACGGCAGTTCAACCGCGAGCTGGCGACCCTGCTCGACGTACCTCTTGACGTACCTCTTGATCCGCACACCGAGAACGACAAGGAGCAGTCATGACCACCACCGCACCCACGGTCAATGGCCGGGCCATAGCCTTGGCGCACTATGCCGGGCGTGCCCTCGCGGAGGGCGTGATGGCCCGCCACGGCGTCACGTTCCACCAGAGTGTGACACTCGTGGCCGTCGTGCTCGCGGGCGAGTCCATCGGCCGGGACGAGCTTATCGGCGATGTCACCGGCTCGCTGAAGACCGACGAGTCGGTCGTGCGCGGCGTGATCGAGGAGCTGTCGGCCGCGAAGCTGCTGGAAGAGGACCCGGCGGAGGTGTCCCGGGTGCGGCTCACGGACGCCGGACGGGAGCTGTACGAGAGCACCTCCGCCGAGACCGCCGAGATCTCCGCCCGGCTGTACGCCGGGATCCCGGCCGAGGACCTTGCCGTCGCGGGCCGCGTGTTGGCGCTGGTCACGGAGCGCGCGAACGCCGAGTTGGTCAGCGCCTGAGGTTCTGCCATCTGATCGAAGGCACGCGGCCTAGTCGGGCTGGTGTTCCGGGCCGCCGTAGTCGGGGCTGGTGAAGTCCGGGCTGGTGAAGCGGGGGCGGGTCTTGGGGACGTCGCCCTCCGTGGAGAAGCCGGGGCGGCTGTAGCCGAGGTGGGGTGTGCGGCCGGTGGCCTCGGACCGGCTGGGGGCGTAGGCCGACGAGGGGCGCGTCGGGGAGGACGTGGGGGGCGGGGCCGGGGAGGTGTGGGCGCCGTCGGCGGCCGCCGGGTCGGCGAGCGCGTCGCGCAGGAAGGGCACCACGCCCCGCTCCAGCAGCGCCAGCCGCCAGGCTTCTCTACTCCGGTCCACCTCTTCCCGCTGCGCGCTGCGCGCGCTGCCCCGGATCGCTCCGGTGCCGTTGCGCATCGCGGTGAGCAGAAGGCCGACGGCGGCGATCAGCAGGCCCGCGGCGGTGAGCGCGGCGAACAGCCAGCCCGCGGTGACCATCGGCTGGGCTATCGATGGCGTGGGGTTGAGCAGGTGCAGCAGATAGCCGGCGAGGAGAAAGATGACCGCCGCGGTGCCGGCCAGGACCGGGGCCAGGACGGAGAGCACGGCGACGAGTCCCGCGCCTGACGCCGCGTCCCCCACCGTGGCGGCGAACCCGCCTGCGGCCGTCGCCCCGTCCACGGTGGTCGCCCCGTCCACGGTCGTCGTCGCACCCGCGGCCGTCGTCACGCCCGGTGCCTCGCCCGCCGTGCCGTCCCGTTCCCTGTCCGTAGCGGTGAACTCGTCGCCCACGGTGTCGGGCCAGCCGGACGGCGCCGGTTGGCGCAGCTTCTCGCGGGCGGTCACATAGTGGTGGTATTCGTCGGCCGCGCATGCCGCTATGGCCGCCGCGGCGTTCATCGCCATGGTGCGCAGCTGCTCGGTGCTGAGCCGCTGCCCGACGCCGCTGAGGTCCGCGCGGCGGTCCGCGGTGCGCAGCGCCTCATCGAGAACCCGCTCGAACTCCGGGCGGTCCTCGATCAGCAGGTGCGGAGCGGTGTTCATGTGCATCCCCCGATGCTCCGTAGGGCCTTGGTGCCGGCTGTCACCGGGCAGTGGGGCGGAAACGGAGGAGAGCCTGCTACGGATAAGCCGATGGTAGAGCCGATCCGGCGCGGGGTGACAGTAGGTTTCCCGAAATTCGCTCCGCGTCGGTGAAACTGTCTATCTTCCCCGCGCGGCGTGGTATGAATCCTAGGAATCCTCAGACATTCAGCGGGAGTTGGACGACCAACAGCTTTCCGGCCATTGTGACGCCGCCGTCCATGGCGACCGCGAGGTTGTCCGCGTAGACGTGCGGGCCCTCGACGATCGGCGCGCCGCCGTCCTCGTCGTCCTCGGAGCCGACCTCGCCGAGGAGATACGGGATCGGGCTGTGGCCGTGGACGATGCGCTGCCCGCCGTAGGTGTCGAGCAGTTCGCGGACGGCCAGGGGGCCGGCCTCCTCGTCGCGGAAGGCGAACCGCTTGGTGAACTTGCGGAACAGGTCCCAGCACTCGTCGGCGTCGCTGCGCTGCAGCGTCTCGGTCACGGTGTCGTTGACGGCCTCGATGGAGTCGCCGTATTCGAGGTAGGCGGTGGTGTCGGAGTGCACGAGCAGATGGCCGTCCTCCTCGGTCATCGCGTCCAGCCGGGACATCCACTGCAGGTGGTGGTCCTCGAGCCGTTCCATGTCGGTGCGCTGGCCGCCGTTGAGGAGCCAGGCGGCCTGGAAGGAGGCGGTGCCGGCGCCGGAGTTGACGGGCGTGTCGCCGAAGCGTTTGGCGCCGATGAGCAGCAGTTCGTGGTTGCCCATCAGGGCCTTGCAGTAGCCGCCGGCGGCCGCGGCCTCGGCGGAGAGCTGCATGACCAGGTCGATGACGCCGATGCCGTCGGGGCCGCGGTCGGTGAAGTCGCCGAGGAACCAGAGCCGGGCGTTGCCCGCGGACCAGCTGCCCTTGGCGTCGATCAGCCCTTGGGCGGCCAGCGCCTCGCGCAGCTCGTCGAGGTAGCCGTGCACATCGCCGACCACGTACAGCGGGCCGGGCCCGTCGTCCTCGGGCTCCTGGGAGCGCTCGGGGTCGGGGACCGGGGTGAGCTCGACGGTCGGGCGGTCCTGCGGGGGCACCAGCGGGGTGTCCGGGAGGGTGTGTCCGGGGCCCATGACCGGCAGGGAGCGCTCGGTGGGCGTGTACTCCGCGGGCGGCCGGGCGGGCGCGGCAGGGCGCTCGGGGGCAGCGGGGCCCTCGGGCGCGGCGGGCGGCGCGGGGTGCGCCGCGGGCGCCGGAGGCGGGGCGGGCTGGGCCGGATCGCGGGGGACCCGGCCGTGCGGGACCGCGCCGTAGGGCATCCCGCCGTACGGGTTCGGGGCTGGTGGGACCGCGCCGCCCGGGAGTGGGCCGGGCGCGGCGGACGTTCCGTACGCGGATACGGGCGGGACTGCCGCCGTGGTCCGTGCCGTGGCTCCCAGACCGGCCCCCTGAGTCATCGACCCCTCCACCATCGCGCCGCCGTGCCACCGTGTAGACCATGCCTGGTCGAGGGCGGTCCGCGGTGTCGTCCGCCCATCATAGGAATGACCGTACGGGCTTGTGACGCACCAGGGGGCCGTCAATCGGGGCGCAATCCCGGTTCGGCGGTCTTTTATCCCGGATTGGCCCGGTAGGGAAAGCGGATCGGGTTCGGGTGCGTCTCGCGTCATCCTCAAGTCTTCCTCAGGTCAACCTCCGGCACGGCTGCGCGGCGCGCTCACCGTGGTGCGTGGCGGACGCCGTTGCGAGGACGTCCGCACGATCAGTTCGGTGGGTATCACCCGCTCGACGGGGTGCTCGGCACCCGGTCCCTCGATGGCGTCGATCAGAAGCTGTACGGCGGCGGTGCCGATCCGGCGGGGCTTGAGGGAGAGGGTGGTGACGGGCGGCTCGGTGGTGCGGTAGATCGCGGATTCGCTGCAGCACACCAGCAGCAGATCGTCGGGGACGCGCAGTCCGTGGCGGCGGGCGGCGGCCAGCAGATCGGTGCCGTTGGGGTCGAACAGGCCGTAGACGGCGTCGGGGCGGTCGGGGCGGGCCAGCAGGCGGTCGGCGGCGACGGCTCCGGCACAGGGGTCGTGGGCCGGGTACTCCTCGTACACCGGCTCCTGTCCGACCCGGTCGCACCAGTGCAGATACGCGGTGGTGGACAGCCGGGTGTAGGTGTCGGTGGTGGTGCCGGTGAGCAGTCCGACGCGGCGGGCGCCGGAGTCGGCGAGGTGGTCGAGCAGGCCGAGCACGGCGGCCTCGTGGTCGTTGTCCACCCAGGCGGTGACGGGGAGGGTGCCGGCCGGGCGGCCGTCGCTGACCACGGGGATGCCCTGGCGCAGCAGATCGGTGACGACGGGGTCGTGGTCGGAGGGGTCGATGACGACGGTGCCGTCGAGGGCGACGTTGGACCACACGTCGTGGCGGGAGGTGGCGGGCAGGATGACGAGGGCGTAGCCGCGGGCTAACGCGGCGGAGGTGGCGGCGCGCGCCATCTCCGCGAAGTACGCGAATTCGGTGAAGGTGAAAGGTTCATCCCCGTAGGTGGTCACGGTCAGGCCGATGAGGCCGGACTTGCCGGTACGGAGGGTGCGGGCCGCGGCGGAAGGGCGGTAGCCCAGCCGGTCGGCGACCTCGCGGACATGGCGGCGGGTGGCGTCCGGGAGCCGGCCCTTGCCGTTGAGCGCGTCGGAGACGGTCGTGATCGAGACCCCGGCTGCGGCGGCCACGTCCCGGATGCCCGCCCGTGTCAGCCGGCGGCCGGTCGACCGGCTCACCTGGTGCTTCCCTGCTGCTGTCATGGCGAGCCGATAGTAGGGCGAGGGTGGCCCCTTCGCGCGGGGGTACGCTCGGCTCTGCGAAGGCACGTTTCTGCATGAGCGCTTCGGCCAATTCCCTTGGAAATCAAGCCAGTTGACGGTTCGGGTGGGTCAGTAGTCGCCTCTGGCATATCCACGCCTGTCGATTGGTCGTTGTCTCGAAGAGGTCTCAACTCACCTGCATGGGTGATGCGCGCCAGGGCGCTCGCCACCGGCGCGCGGCAGAAGCGGAATCGCTCCCCCTCAGCTGTACGCATCCCGCGCCGCGGTCGGCCGGCCCCGTGTGCCCGCGGTCGGCCCCGTGTGCCCGCGGTCGGCCCCGTGTGCCCGCGGTCGGCCCCGCGTGCCCGCTCCGCGCACCCGCGCGCCGGGATTCTCGCACCCCCGGATACGGGGCTCTCACGGCCCGTGCCCCAGGGCCCGCCCACCGCGATACGCCGGGCCCAGGATGCCTCATACAGTGTGAGGTATCGACGTGCGCGGGCGCCGCGCACGGACGGGACGGTCGAGGAGGAGCCGCGGTGACTGAGAAGAGCCCCAAGCTGCGTGCCGCGCTGGACGGCATTCCGACGTACAAGCCCGGTAAGCCGGCCGCGGCGGACGGGCCGACGGCCTTCAAGCTGTCCTCGAACGAGAACCCCTATCCGCCGCTCGCGGGGGTGCTGGAGACCGCGACGGCCGCCGCCGCCTCCTTCAACCGCTACCCCGATATGGCCTGCACGGCGCTGATGGCCGAGCTCGCCGAGCGCTTCGATGTGCCGCCCGAGCACCTGGCCACCGGCACCGGCTCGGTCGGCGTGGCCCAGCAGCTGGTGCAGTCGACGGCCGGGCCGGGCGACGAGGTGATGTACGCCTGGCGGTCCTTCGAGGCATATCCGATCATCTCGCAGATCTCCGGGGCGACGTCGGTGCGGGTGCCGCTGACCGACGGCGAGGTGCACGACCTGGACGCGATGGCGGACGCGGTCACCGAGCGCACCCGGCTGATTTTCGTCTGCAACCCCAACAACCCGACGGGCACGGTGGTGGGCCGGGACGGTCTTACGCGCTTCCTGGACCGGGTGCCGAACGATGTGCTGGTGGTGCTGGACGAGGCGTATATCGAGTTCATCCGGGACGAGCGGGTGCCGAACGGCATCGAGCTGTACCGGGAGCGGCCCAATGTGTGCGTGCTGCGCACCTTCTCCAAGGCGTACGGTCTGGCGGGGCTGCGCGTCGGCTTCGCGATCGCGCATGAGCCGGTCGCGGCCGCGCTGCGCAAGACGGCGGTGCCCTTCGGGGTCAGCCAGCTGGCGCAGGACGCGGCGGTGGCCTCGCTGCGCAGCGAGGACGCGCTGCGCGAGCGGGTGGAGGCGCTGGTCGCGGAGCGGGCGCGGGTGAGCGAGGCGCTGGCCGGACAGGGGTGGACGGTGCCCACATCGCAGGCGAACTTCGTCTGGCTGCGGCTGGGGGAGCGCACGGTGGACTTCGCGGCGGCGTGCGAGGCGGCGGGCGTGGTGGTGCGCCCGTTCCCGGGCGAGGGGGTTCGGGTGACGATAGGCGAGGACGAGGCGAACGACGTCTTCCTGCGCGTCGCCGAGGAGTTCCGCAAGGAGCTGTGACGCGCCACGGGGCCGCCGACGAATAGCTGACGAGTAGCCGACGAGCAGCCAACGCCCCGCAACCAGCAGAGATGCCGATCGGATCCTACCGATACGTTCCGCTTACGCCCCTTCCACCCCCCGGTGAGAAGGGGCGTATGTGTGTGCGTATCATTGCTTGTGAATGTGAATACGTTCACAAGCTCCCCCTTGTGGGGCCGCAGGCGATCCCTGCGGGCACGACCGGGCAACAGCGTAAGGAGAGATTCCCGTGGATCTGGCTCTGGCGCCGGAGACGCTGGCGCGATGGCAGTTCGGCATCACCACCGTCTACCACTTCCTCTTCGTACCGCTCACGATTTCGCTCGCGGCCATGACCGCCGGTCTGGAGACGGCCTGGGTCCGCACCGGCAAGGAGAAGTACTTCCACGCGACCAAGTTCTGGGGCAAGCTCTTCCTGATCAACATCGCGATGGGTGTGGTCACCGGCCTCGTCCAGGAGTTCCAGTTCGGCATGAACTGGTCGGACTACTCGCGCTTCGTCGGCGATGTCTTCGGCGCCCCGCTCGCCATGGAGGCGCTGCTCGCCTTCTTCTTCGAGTCCACCTTCATCGGACTGTGGATCTTCGGCTGGGACAAGCTGCCGAAGAAGATCCACTGTGCCTGCATCTGGATCGTCGCGCTGGGCACCGTCCTGTCCTCGTACTTCATCCTCGCCGCCAACTCGTGGATGCAGCACCCGACCGGCTACGCCATCGACAAGGCCACCGGCAAGGCGCGGCTCACCGACATCTGGGCGGTGCTGACCCAGAACACCACCCTGGTCGTGGTCTTCCACACCCTCACCGCCGCCTTCCTCACCGGCGCCGCCTTCATGGTGGGCATCTCCTCCTTCCACCTCTGGCGGGCCAAGCGCCGCCAGGACCGTGGCGAAGAGCTCGGCGAGAAGCAGAAGAAGCAGGTCGGCGCGATGCGGTCGTCGCTGCGTGTCGGTCTGGTCGTCGCCGTGATCGCGGGTATGGGCACCGCGATCAGTGGCGACCAGCTCGGCAAGGTGATGTTCGAGCAGCAGCCGATGAAGATGGCCGCGGCGGAGGCGCTGTGGGACACCCAGGCGCCCGCACCCTTCTCGGTCTTCGCCGTCGGCGATGTGAGCAAGGGGCACAACAGCGTCGAGCTGGAGGTCCCCGGGATGCTGTCGTTCCTCGCGCACAGCAACTTCACCGACTCCGTCCCCGGCATCAACGACGTGGCCGCGCGGGAGGCCGCCGCCTACGGCGGGCAGCCCGAGGACTACATCCCCAGCATCTTCATGACCTACTGGGGCTTCCGGCTGATGATCGGCTTCGGGATGACCTCGTTCGTCGCCGCACTGATCGGGCTGTGGACGACCCGGCGCAAGAAGTGGCTGTCGCCCGCCTTCCGCACCGGCGAGGACGAGGTGCCGCGGCTCATGCTCACCAAGAACCGCGAGATGAGCCCCCTGCTGACCAAGTGGTCCTGGCGGATCGGCATCCTGACCATGGGCTTCCCGCTGATCGCCAACTCCTTCGGCTGGATCTTCACCGAGATGGGGCGTCAGCCGTGGGTGGTGTACGGGCTGATGAAGACCGCCGACGCGGTCTCCCCCGGCGTCAGCCGGACCGAAGTCCTCATATCCCTGGGCGTCTTCACGCTGCTGTACGGCGTGCTCGCGGTCGTAGAGGTGCGGCTGCTGACCAAGTACGCCAAGGCCGGGCCGGACACCGATGAGAAGCCGCCGGCCAAGGACCCCCGGCTGCGGCTGCCCTCCGGCGGACCGGGCGCCGGGGCGGCGGGGGAGCACGACGCCGCCGACGACGACGCCGACAAGCCGCTGACCTTCGCGTACTGAACGTACTGAACCGGAGAGAGCCATGTCACTGCATCTTCACGACGTCTGGTTCGTACTGATCGCCGTCCTGTGGACCGGCTACTTCTTCCTCGAGGGCTTCGACTTCGGCATCGGCGTGCTGACCAAGCCGCTGGCCCGGAACCGTACGGAACGCCGGGTGCTCATCAACACCATCGGCCCGGTCTGGGACGGCAACGAGGTATGGCTGATCACGGCGGGCGGCGCGACCTTCGCGGCCTTCCCCGACTGGTACGCCACGCTCTTCAGTGGCTTCTATCTGCCACTGCTCGCGATCCTGGTCTGTCTGATCCTGCGCGGCGTCGCCTTCGAGTACCGGCACAAGCGCCCCGAGGAGCGCTGGCAGCGCAACTGGGAGAACGTGATCTTCTGGTGCTCGCTGCTGCCGGCGTTCCTCTGGGGCGCGATCTTCGCCAACATGGTGCGCGGGGTGCCGATCGGGCCGGACAAGAACTACGCCGGCGACCTCCTCGATCTCGTCAACCCGTACGCCCTGCTCGGCGGGGCGCTCACCCTGGTGCTGTTCACCTTCCACGGCGCCGTGTTCGCCTCGCTCAAGACGGTGGGGGAGATCCGGACCCGGGCGCGGCGGTTCGCGGCGGGGCTCGGCCCGGTCGCCGCCGTGCTCGCGGTGGTCTTCCTCGGCTGGACGCAGCACGACAGCGGCAACGGGCGTTCGCTGGCCGCGCTGCTGCTCGCGGCGGTCGCGCTGCTTGCGGCGCTGGTGATGAACCGGCGCGGGCGGGAGGGCTGGGCGTTCGCCCTGTCCGGGGTGGCCATCGCCGCGGCGGTCGCGATGCTCTTCCTCGCGCTCTTCCCGGATGTCATGCCGTCCTCGCTGGACCCGAGGTGGAGCCTGACCGCGGCGGACTCGGCCTCCAGCCCGTACACGCTGAAGATCATGACCTGGATCGCAGGCGTGATGACCCCGCTGATCATGGCCTACCAGGCATGGACGTACTGGGTCTTCCGCAAGCGGATCGGCACCCAGCACATCCCCGAGCCGACCGGTCACTGACCCCGCGGGTGGTGTGTTTCACGTGAAACCAATCGACCCCCGGCTGCTGCGCCAGGCCCGGGCGACCCGTCTGTTCCTTGCCTCGTCCGTGGCGTTGGGACTGGTGTCGGCGGGGCTTGTGGTGGCACAGGCCATGCTGATCGCCGAGGTGGTGGTCGCCGCCTTCGTCCAGGGGGCGGCGCCCGGGGAGCTCGGGCGCCCGCTGGCGCTGCTGGCGGCCGTCGCCGTCGGCCGCGCCGCGGTCGCCTGGCTGACCGAACTGGCCGCCCATCGGGCCGGGGCGGCCGTCAAGTCCGAACTACGGCTGCGGCTGCTCGCCCATGCGGTGCGGCTGGGGCCCGAGCGGCCCGCGCCCGATCGGCTGGGCGGTACGGGCGGTACGGGCGGCACGGGCGGTACGGGTGAGCTCACCACCCTCGCCACCCGGGGCATCGACGCGCTGGACGACTACTTCGCCCGCTATCTGCCGCAGTTGGGCCTGGCCGTGGTGGTGCCGGTCGCGGTGCTCGCCCGTATCGTCACCGCCGACTGGGTCTCGGCTCTGATCATCGCCGCCACGCTGCCGCTGATCCCGCTCTTCATGATCCTCATCGGCTGGGCCACCCAGTCCCGGATGGACCGTCAGTGGCGGCTGCTGTCCCGGCTGTCCGGACACTTCCTGGACGTCGTCGCCGGACTGCCCACCCTCAAGGTCTTCGGCCGCGCCAAGGCCCAGGCCGCGTCGATCCGCGCCATCACCGCCGACTACCGGCGGGCCACGCTGCGCACCCTGCGGCTGGCCTTCCTGTCCTCCTTCGCGCTCGAACTGCTCTCCACCGTGTCGGTCGCCCTCGTCGCGGTCGGCATCGGCATGCGGCTGGTCCATGGCGAGCTGGACCTCTACACGGGGCTGGTGGTGCTCGTCCTCGCCCCCGAGGCGTATCTGCCGCTGCGGCAGGTGGGCGCGCAGTACCACGCGGCGGCGGAAGGGCTGACCGCCGCGGACGAGGTCTTCGCGGTCCTCGAACGGGAGCCCAGGGCCACCGGTGCCGAGCCCGCCCCGGACGCCCGGGGTGCGGCGCTGACCGTGCAGGGGCTGGTGGTCCGCCACCCGGGCCGCGCCGAACCGTCCCTGGCCGAGACCTCGTTCGAGATCCTGCCGGGTGAGACGGTGGCCGTCGTCGGCCCCAGCGGGGCGGGCAAGACCACGCTGCTGAACGCCCTGCTGGGATTCGCCGAACCGGCCGCGGGCCGGGTGCTGGTCGCGGGCCGGGACCTGGCGTCGCTCGACCTCGAGAGCTGGCGCGGCCAGGTCGCCTGGGTGCCCCAGCGCCCGTATCTGTTCGCCGGGACGGTCGCCGAGAACGTACGGCTGGCGCGGCCGGACGCCGATGACACCGCCGTACGGGCCGCGCTGCGGGACGCGGGCGCGCTCGGCTTCGTCGACGCGCTGCCGCACGGGGCCGACACCCGCCTCGGCGAGATGGGTGCGGGCCTGTCCGCGGGGCAGCGGCAGCGGATCGCGCTGGCGCGCGCGTTCCTGGCCGACCGGCCGGTGCTGCTGCTCGACGAGCCGACCGCGGGACTGGACGGGGAGACGGAGGCGGCGGTCGTCGAGGCGGTACGGCGGCTGGCCGAGGGCCGTACGGTCCTCCTGGTCGTCCACCGCCCGGCGCTGCTGCCCCTCGCCGACCGCGTGGTGCGGCTGCCCGGCCCCACCGCCGCGCCCCCGGTCGCGGCGGCCCCGAGCACCGTCCCGGCGGACGGCGCGCACCAGGGCACCGACCGTGAAGCCCCCGACGCCCCGTCGGCGTACGAGGAGCACCGAGTACCGGAGCGCCGCTCGCCGCTGGCGTGGGTGCGGGAGTCGGGGCGGGCCTGGCGGGGGCGGTTCGGGCTCGCGCTGCTGCTCGGCACCCTCGCGCTGGGCAGCGCCGTCGGACTGATGGCCGTCTCCGGATGGCTGATCTCCCGCGCCTCACAGCAGCCCCCCGTGCTCTATCTGATGGTCGCGGTCACCGCGACCCGCGCGTTCGGGATCGGCCGGGCCGTCTTCCGCTACGCCGAGCGCCTGGTCTCGCACGACGCCGTGCTGCGGGTGCTGGCCGAGCTGCGGGTCGCGGTGTACCGCAGGCTGGAGCGGCTGGCGCCGGTCGGGCTGAAGGACACCCGGCGCGGCGATCTGCTCTCCCGGCTGGTCGCCGATGTGGACGCCCTTCAGGACTACTTCTTGCGCTGGCTGCTGCCCGTCGGCGCCGCGCTGGCCGTGGGCGTGGCCTCCGTCGGCTTCACCGGCTGGCTGCTGCCGGAGGCGGGCGCCGTGCTGGCGGCCGGACTTCTGCTGGCGGGGGTCGTGACGCCCCTGGTCTCCGGGGTGGTGGCCCGCCATGCGGAGCGCCGGCTGGCCCCCGCGCGCGGCGCGCTGTCGGCCCAGGTCGTGGATCTGCTCACCGGCACCGCCGAGTTGACCGTCGCCGGTGCGCTGCCGCGCCGGCTGGACGAGGTGCGCCGCGCCGACGGCAACCTCACCCGGATCGCCCGGCGGGGCGCGGCCGCCACCGGCGTGGGCGCCGGACTGTCCGCGCTGGCCTGCGGGCTGACCGTGGCCGCCGCAGCGCTCGTCGGTGTGCGGGCGGTGGCCGACGGCCGGCTCGACGGGGTGTGGCTGGCCGTCGTGGTCCTCATGCCGCTCGCCGCGTTCGAGGCGGTCGCGGGGCTGCCGCTGGCCGTGCAGCACCGCCAGCGGGTGCGGCGGGCCGCGCGGCGGGTGTGCCACGTGGCTGACGGGGCGGACGGGGCGCCGGAACAGGGCCCGGCCGGCCCGGCCCCGGCGGCCCCGGAGACCCCGCAGGGGGCGTATCCGCTGGTGCTGAGCGGGATCTCGGCCCGGTATCCGGGGCGTTCCGAAGCCGCCCTGAACGGGTTCGACCTGGAGCTGCGCCCGGGCCGCCGGATCGCCGTCGTCGGCCCGTCCGGCTCGGGCAAGACCACCCTCGCCCATGTGCTGCTCCGCTTCCTGGACCCGCGGACGGGCACGTACACCCTCGCGGGCCGCGACACCGCGGCCATGGACGCCGACGCGGTACGGCGGTTGGTGGGGCTGTGCGCCCAGGACGCGCATATCTTCGACAGCTCGCTGCGTGAGAACCTCCGCCTGGCCCGCACCGACGCGAGCGACGGCGAACTGCGCGAGGCGCTGGCCGCGGCCCGGCTGCTGGAGTGGGTGGACGGGCTGCCCGACGACCTGGACACGCTGGTCGGCGAGTCGGGCGCGCGGCTGTCCGGCGGGCAGCGCCAGCGGCTCGCCCTGGCCCGCGCGCTGCTCGCGGACTTCCCGGTGCTGGTGCTCGACGAGCCCGCTGAGCACCTGGACCTGCCGACGGCCGACGCGCTGACGGCCGATCTGCTGTCCGCCACACGGGGCCGTACGACCGTGCTGATCACCCATCGGCTGGCGGGTCTGGAGGCGGTCGACGAGGTCGTCGTGCTGGACAGGGGCCGGGCCGTACAGCGCGGTACGTACGCCCAACTCGCCGCAGGGGAGGGCCCGTTCCGGCGGATGCTGGAGCGCGAGGCCGGGGAGGCCCACGCCCTGGCGGGGGCTGCTCCCCCGGTGGGTGCCGCGGCGGGCGCCAGGTGACTTTTCCCGGCGGACGGTTTACGGAGCGGCATGGAGGGACCGGATGAGGCATTGGCCGACCGTGAGTTAGCCCGGTCAGGGCAACTCCTCACCTGGGCGGGCCAACTATCGCTGCGTCAGCATGCGCACTCCCTTAACGGGCAGTGGGATGAGCTTCGCGGGCCGTTTGGTCAGCTTGTCCTCTTATCGTCCATCGCACTCCGCGACAGTTGTTGGCCCGACGCGGGGAAGGAAGTCATCACGTGAACAGCAAGAGCGCAACCTCCAAACGATCCCGGGCGCGCTACCGGGCCGTCTTGGCCGCCGCGGTGAGCGCGGTGGCCCTGAGCAGCCAGTTGCTGACCGCGGCCCCCGCCGCCATCGCGGACGAGAGCCCCCTGGACGGTCGCCCCAATCCGCCCAGACCGCCGCAGTACCCCACCGTCCTGCACGGGGTGCGGGAGTTCACCGCGAGCGGGACCTTCACGCCTCCCCCGGGCGTGACCTCGGTGCACGTCCAGGCATGGGGCGGCGGCGGTGGTGGCGGTGGCGGCGGTGGCGGCGCCACCCCGACCGGTACCGGTGTCGGCGGCAACGGCGGTGGCGGCGGCGCCGGTGGCTTCACCTGGTGCGTCATCCCGGTCCAGGCCCTGCAGAGCTACACGGTGAACCTGGGTGGCGCCGGCACCTCCGGTACCGCCGGGCCCATCGGTGTCAACGGCGGCAACGGCGGCAACGGTGGCACCACGAGCGTGATCGCTCCCAGCACCACCACCCTCCTCAGCGCCACCGGTGGCATCGGTGGCCTCCACGGCAGCGCCGGGGTGGGCGCCACCAACGGCGCCGACGGTGCGGGCGGCGCCGGCGGCACGGGCTCGTGCATCACGGGCGGTGTGAACCGGACCGGTGACAGCGGCACAACCGGAGACGGGGGCGGCGAAGAGGTCGACGGCATCGTCGATCCGCCCGGGATCAGGGGCGAAGGCGGCGACGGTGGCCTGGGTGGTGCGGCCAATACGGCCGGCACGGCGGGCGGCGTCGGTGGCGCTGGATACGTCGTCTTCTTCTGGTAGACCGTTTCCTGGCTTGCGGAACGCCCTCCGGCCACCCGGCCGGGGGGCGGCCCGCCCGGACGCGCCGCCCGACGCCTCAGCCTTCCTGGATCGCCGCAAGGATCCGCTCGATGACGGCCGCCACGCCGTCCTCCTCGTTGCTCGCGGTGTGGCTGGTGGTCGACGCCAGCACCTGCGGGTGGGCGTTGGCCATCGCGTACGAGGTGCCCGCCCAGGCCAGCATGTCCAGGTCGTTGGGCATATCGCCGAACGCCACGACCTCCTCGGGGGCGATGCCCCGCCGGGCGCAGCACCGGGCCAGGGTGCTGGCCTTGCTCACCCCGAGCCCGCTGATCTCCAGCAGGGCGGTCGGGCTGGAGCGGGTGAAGTCACCGTGTGCCCCCGCCACCGCGCGGCCCAGCTCCAAAAAGGCGTCGGGCGCCATGGCGGGGTGGTGGGCGAGCAGTTTGAGGACCGGCGTGCCGCCGCATTCGCCGTCTTCGTCCAGCAGCTTCTCGGCGGCGGCGATGATCGCGCTCGGGTCGCGGTGGAAGGGCGGGTAGTCCGGTTCGTATGCGATGCCCTCGGTGCGCTCGACCGCGAAGGAGGTGCCGGGGGCATCGCCGCGCAACGCCTCCACGATGGCCAGCGCCCGGTCCACGGGCAGCGGGCGCGCGTCGAGCAGCCGGCCGCCGTCGTGCAGATCGACGACGGCCGCGCCATTGGCGCAGATGGCCAGGCCATGGCCGTGCACATGTTCGCTGACCACGCCCATCCAGCGGGCCGGCCGGCCGGTGACGAAGAACACCTCGATACCCGCACGCTCCGCCGCGGCGAGGGCGGCGACGGTGCGGTCCGAGACCGTTTTGTCATTGCGCAACAGGGTGCCGTCGAGGTCGGTGGCGATCAGTCGGGGTCGGGGTGTGGTGGAGCGGGATCTGCCTGCGGCCGGGGTCTCGGACTGCTCGGTTGCTGGAGTCACGGCAACCATCCTCCCGCATATGCCGCGCACGAGTGCCTTCAGGCAGGGCCTACGCTCGATGGCATGCGACTGAGCACCGTGATCCTTCCCGTACGCCGCTGGTCCGAGGGCGGCCGCCAGGTGTGGCAGCGCGCCGAGGAGCTGGGTTTCCACGCCGCGTACACCTATGACCACCTGTCGTGGCGCAGCTTCCGTGACGGACCCTGGTTCGGGGCGATCCCGACCCTCACGGCGGCGGCCGCGGCGACGTCCCGGCTGCGGCTCGGCACCCTGGTCACCTCCCCGAACTTCCGCCACCCCGTCACGCTCGCCAAAGAGCTGATCTCCCTGGACGACATCTCCGGCGGCCGGATCACCCTGGGCATCGGGGCGGGCGGCTCCGGTTTCGACGCGACGGCGCTGCTGTCCGGCGACGAGGAGGCGTGGACGCCGCGTGAGCGGGCCGACCGTTTCGGTGAGTTCGTGTCGCTGCTCGACCGGCTGCTGACCGAGGACGCGGTGACCCATGAGGGCCGGCACTACAGCGCGCGTGAGGCGCGCAACATCCCCGGCTGCGTCCAGCGGCCCCGGCTGCCCTTCGCCGTCGCCGCCACCGGCCCGCGCGGGCTGCGGCTCGCGGCGCGGCACGGGCAGGCGTGGGTGACCACGGGCGACCCGAAGATCTACGAGACGGGGACACCGGCCGAGTCGGTGGCCGCCATCGGGCGCCAGATCGACCGGCTGGGCGAGGCGTGCGCCGAGGCCGGGCGGGACGTGGCGGAGCTGGACAAGGTCCTGCTCACCGGCTTCACCCCCGACCCGAAGCGGCCGCTCTCCTCCGTCGACGCGTTCGTCGACTTCGCCGGGGAGCACGCACGGCTGGGCATCGACGAGATCGTGCTGCACTGGCCGATCCCGGATTCGGTCTTCGCGGCCGATCTCGCGGTCTTCGAGAAGATCGCCACGGACGGTCTGGCGCAGCTGGGCGGGTAGCCGGGGGTGCCGCAGCCCTGGTCCCGCAACTCCAAATAGTGCAAATGGTTCAAAAGCCTTCACTCCTATGTGACCGGTTTTGCCGGGGCGAGGCGGGTTTACTCCGACAAGACGGCTATAGGGAGCAGAATCGGGTGTAGAGATTCCGGCCACCACCGTTGCTGGGAGGCACCCATGCCACGCACCCGATACGCCCCCGACCGGGGGCTGACCGCCCGCATGGTGACCACGATGTTCTTCATCGGTCTGCTGTATGTGGTCTTCGTCGGCGTGCTGCTGGCCCTGCTGCGCGGGGCCTGGCCGCTGATCCTGCTGATCGCGGGCGGGCTCTTCGTGGCGCAGTTCTGGTTCAGCGACCGGATCGCGGCGTTCTCCATGGGCGCCCGGGAGGTCACCCCCGAGCAGGCGCCCGAGCTGCACGGCGCGGTCGACCGGCTGTGCGCGCTCGCCGATATGCCCAAGCCGAAGGTGGCCATCGCCGACTCCGACGTGCCCAACGCCTTCGCGACCGGCCGCAACCAGCGCAACGCGATGGTCTGCGCGACGACAGGGCTGCTGCGGAGGCTGGAGCCGGAGGAACTGGAGGGCGTGCTCGCGCACGAGCTGTCACATGTCGCTCACCGGGATGTGGCGGTCATGACCATAGCCTCGTTCCTGGGCGTCCTGGCGGGCATCATGACCCGCGTCGCCCTGTGGGGCGGCCTGAGCAGCCGTAACAGCCGGGACTCCAACACCGCCATCGCGGTGCTGATCATCCCGCTGGTGAGCGCCGTGGTCTACGCGATCAGCTTCCTGCTCACCCGGCTGCTCTCCCGCTACCGGGAGCTGAGCGCCGACCGCGCCGGTGCGCTGCTGACCGGCCGTCCCTCGGCGCTGGCCGCCGCGCTGACCAAGGTGACCGGGCAGATAGCCCGAATACCCACCCGCGACCTGCGCCGGGCGGAGCCGTTCAACGCCTTCTACTTCGCCCCGGCGCTCAGCGGGCAGAGCCTGAGCCGGCTGCTGTCCTCGCACCCCACGCTGGAGCAGCGGCTGGACCAGTTGTCCCGCATCTCCGCGCAGCTCGGCCGGGCGGAGAGGAGCTGAAGGCCATGGGGTTCTGGGACGCGGTCCTCGGCCGCAGCAAGCCCGCACGGCCCGATCTCGACCAGCTCTTCGCGCTGCCGTCGGCCGCGGTGACGCTGGAGGCGGGGGCCGGGTTCACCCCCACGGGGCTTGGCTCGGTGTGCTTCGCGAGCGTCGAGGGCGGCGCCTTCGACCGGCTCCAGGAAGAGGTACGGGCCCTGCTGGACGCGGACACCGAACGCGGCGGGGTGCCCGTCGAGTTCAGCCGCGACGAGTACGGCTACACCTGGCTGCTGGCGCGGCAGCCACGGGATGATCTGGCGGCCCTGGTGAGCGATCTGCACGCGGTCAACACCCTGCTCCAGGACGCCGGTTTCGGCCCGCAGTTGCTGTGCTCCCTGGTCGGCTTCCGGGACGCGGAAGCTCGGCCGCTCGCGCTGGTGTACTTGTACAAGCGCGGCACGTTCTACCCCTTCGCCCCGCTGCCCGCCCGCGGCGAGAAGCGCGACAACGCGCTCGAGCTCCAGGTGCGGGGGCTGCTCGGCGACGATCTACGCGTTGAGGAGGACCTGAGCCGCTGGTTCCCGGTGTGGGGCGCGCCCGGTATGGCCGGCTGAGCACCGCGTGGGGGTTGCCTCTGTGGGTGTCAGATGCCGCGTGTTTTGGCGAAGGCGACGAATGACGCCCAGGCGGTGGCCTCGAATATGAGCGCTGGGCCGTCGGATGAGCGCAGCTGAATCGCCCGGCGAGAGGGCATGCGCTGTGAGTAGATCGTAGGACCGCTGGAGGAAGGCGACAGCCTCTTTGTCTTCCAGCAGGGTTCCCGTTGTGATGCTCTCTTCATAGGCAACCTGCGTGCCGGAGTCCAGGGTCATCAGTGTCAACGTTCCGCCTACCAAGGCATGCCCGCCGTGATTGAACGGTAGAACCTGCACGACCGTTGTGGGGGTTTCCGTCAACTCAATGAGGTGGGCCAGTTGCGCCCGCATGACCGCCGGGCCACCGAAGTGGCGGCGAATCACTGCCTCATCGAGGATGTAGAACAGGTCCGGAGCCGAGTCCGCTTGCAGCAGTACTTGCCGACTCGCACGAGCCGACCACAGCTCGTCAATTTCGTTCGGCGTTGCCTTCGGGTTGTGCTTCTCGAACTGTGCACGGGCATAGCCCTCCGTCTGCACCAGGCCCGGCACGATCTGGCAGGCGTACTCCCGGATGATCCGTGCCCGTGTCTCCAGGTCCATGCGACGGCGGAACTGGTCCGGATGGATCTCCTTGCGAGCGAGGGCGTACAGCTTCCCGAAGATGCCGTCAGTGCCAAACGCGGCGTCAAGCATGGGGGGCAGCTCCGGCGGAATCATGGATTCTGCCGTCTCGAACCGCGCCAGCGAACTCTTGCTGAACCTGGTGACCTCGGCCAGGGCCTCAAGGGACATCCCTGCCGCTTCACGCAATCGGCGCATCTCCGAACCGAACAGGTGGCGGGCGGAGCGATCTGGTGTCAGTGCGCGTGGCCGAGCTGGCATCGAGCAATCTCATTTTCCCGATGGGCCGGTTGGGACATCAATGACTTCAGATCGTACGCGCATGGCGACAGGCTGTGACCACGCAAGGTGACTACTGGTCACGAGCAGGAGCGCCAGATGAAAGAAGGCCCCTGATGGTGGTTCCCCCCGAACGGATCAGCGAATCCGTGCCGGACGTCGTGTCCGTCCGCATAGCTCTCCGGCTGCGCCGCACGCTGAACGCAACCAGAGAGCTGCTGCGGCGCGTGCGGCACGTCATCGCGACCGGCGGCCGGGGTCGGCATAGCACGGTGTACGTGGCGGCTCGCCCCGCCCACACTCCCGTACCGCCTCCGATGCCCGTTGCCACCGAGTCCCCCGCGCCCTCCTCCGTCCTCTACGAGGACCCGCCGACGCTCCCCCTCCCGCGCATCCCTGCTGCTGAGCGCTTCCCGCTTGTCTGGGACGTCGACCCTGTGGGGTTGTACGTCGTCGAGTACGAGCGTGAGCGGGCGTTGGGAATGACGCGATGAGCGCGGGGACACCTCCACAGGAAACGCCGAGTGGTCCCGGCCCGCGCCCCACTCTCAAGGAGTTGGAGCAGCGCGCGGAGGCTCTGGCCAAGGCGATCCGTAAGCATCTGGAGCGGGGGACGCGTCGGTGAGGTCGTTGATGGCGCGGGGAGTGACCGCTGGAACCCAAGACTGCGCGAAGTGCAGGGAGTACACCGCGTTGCGCGAGAAGGCCAAGCAGGACGGGGATTACGGCCAGGCGACCGCATACGAGATCTTGCGCCGCCGCCACCCGTCCCACGAAACACCGAGCCGTACGGCCCGCTGGGGGGTGCCCGCATGAGCCGGCCGACGCCGTACGAGGGTCCGAAGGTGGGCCAGGAAGCGTACGACGGCCACGGGGCGCGTCGGTGTCCTCCAGGACGTCTGTCACGTTGACGATCTCATCTTCGACCACAGGATGTCCGGGCCCCGCGTCGCCTTCCTGCGCCCGGCTGCAGGCGGGCAGGAGTGGATGACCGACGCCGGAAACGTCAGGTTTCCGGAGGAGGCCAAGAAGCATTCCGACGTCTACGACAGGCCACGATGGGAGTGACCTCGGCATACGGACCAATGCCAGTGATTTTGCGGTGAGTATCGGACTGCGACACGCCGACACCACGGCATGTCGCAGTCCGATACTCACCGCAACTCAGGCTTCGGACGTGAGAGTCCCTGGCATTGGCGTATAGACCCCCGCCTCGTCCTGCCGCAGAGCCGGGCCAGCACGGAGTGTGGAGAGGTAGCGGCCCGGATATCACAGCGCAGAGCGCGACGCCCGGGCGTGGTTGTATCAGGAGCGGGCCCGGTGGAACCACTGGGCGGACTGCCGCAGCGACAGCAGCACCACGATCGTGATGCCGATCGCCAGGTCGACCAGGCCAGCCGGTTGACCCTGTCCCATCGCGCGGAACGCGATGGCGATCATCAGTGACGCGGCGACAATCGTTGTCGTCCTGCTTTTGCTCTTGCCGAAGCGGAGCGCGCACACAAAGGCAATGATCACTGGAAAGCTTGCCCCGGTGATCTCACCGGCTTTCTCCGGGTCACCAGCGAGTGCTATGCGGAGCGCGACGAGTCCCACCATGACGAAGACCAGTATCTGCGCGGCCCGGACCGTCCCTGGCATGGTCATCGGCTGGGGATATCCTGGCCCGGCCTCGGGGCCGTGCGAAGGGTACGGCTGGTAGGCGGTAGGTGGCTGTGGGCCGTAACCCGCCGGGGGACCGTATCCGACAGGCGGGGCGTGATTGGGATCCTGGCCCCTGTCCCAACCTGGATGTTGTGGGGTGGACATGACACGGACTTTACCAGTGACGCAGCGCGACGATTGCCTCGCGCTGTGGTTACGCAACACGCAACTCGCGGACTGATCAGAAGAGGTCGACGACGCGGCCGGACCGCCGGGGCAGAGTTGACTCCCTGCTGGTCAAGTGGTGCATCTTGATCCGTACTTTGTGGAGCTGGAGCAGTTGTTCCGAGCCGTCGAGGAAGCCGTCCTCACGGGTTCCACCCGCGCGGCACTCGGAGCCGCCTGTGGCCGGAAGACTGGACCTGGCCATGGCCCGTATCAGGAGATCGCCTGATCCAGCCTAGTGATCCACCTCGAACAGGTCTCCGCGTTAATCTCGTAAAATAGCTCAGGAGTGGAGATTTCAAAGAGAAGCTGAATCAGCAAGTCCTCATGCCCTTCGGTGACGCCAATGGCATCCAAAGAATGCACAACCTCCGCCCACTCGGTAAGCTCACGAGCGGAGACTCTGCCTGAGAGGAACTTGTTGAGCACCCCGATCGCACCCTCCGGGCGAAGATACACGACCTCGTCGATTTGCTCAGCGCTCGCCGACCGTGCGGTGGGAGCCAGATCATCGACATTCCCATTGAGATCGAGCAGATCTAGGACTGCTTTGACCTCCTGTTGATTCATGTCGTCCCCCAGGTCATTCCCGGCAGCTACAGCATCAAACCATTACTCTGCCATCATCGCGGAAAGGCTCATAGATTGTGCCAAGCATGATTACATGCGCTGCGACACTCCGTTTCTCTTCGTCGCGTGTCGGCGACTGTGAATGTCGAAAGCAGAACGCGGAAGGACTTTGCATACTCGCTCGGAGGGAGATTGGTAATCTTCCCCATTTGTTCGAGAATTGGTTCTCGAACTATCAGTACAGCAGGGGTCATCGTCGGCTTCACCCCTGACTGTGCCAGGCCATTTCGCGCGTCCTCCGATGTTACGTGGGCCTGCATCGAGTATCGGGCCACCTCTTGCAGCACAGCTTTCTGCTCGGCTTGGGCCTGTGAAGCGAACCAGCTCACGGCCGCTTCCGTGCTGCGTAGTCCTTGGGCAACCTCATTGATCATTCGCTCCGATGCCTTCAAGGGATCCAGTACCACAGGCATTGGCTCTTGGTCAAAGGCCGGGCTTCACTTCCGCTGCGTGAACATCTTGACGTCTTCCAGCGCATCGTCCGCAGCACCCGACACGTCCTCGTCATCAATGAGAGCTTGAACCGCAGTCAACGCAGAATCTCCCACGTAGCCATGGATTCTGGCAAGGTGGCCGAGTGAAAGAGCTGCAGCTCTCCTGACATCTGGATGCTGATGGGCGGCGAATCGAGAAATATATTTCTCGACCCATGCGTTATCGGGATAATTTAGAGCGATTGAAATAAGTGTCTCGGCTGTGAGTTGCGCATCCCCGGATGCAAATCTTGATTCGGCCTCATCTTTTGAGACCGGTTCCAGTGGCTGGTACCTCACGGTGTCATTCTCCTTGGGTTGCGGTCACTAGCTTTCGGGGTTGATTATTTTTCCCTTGGCGGTGACCAAGCCTGCCTTGCGCAATGCGGCCTGCATTTTATCGTTGAGTTCGTCCCAGGTTCGCACATGCCCATGGTATATCCCGGTTCCATTATGTGTCTCGTCAAATATCGCAAATTGGCCAGTTTCATAGTTGGCGCTAATGCGGCGCGACGTGTTCGGATTGAAGAGGATCGACTTTTCCAGTGTGCCCTGGGGGTCTAGCGGCTCTGCCCCAGCTCTCCCTCTCTGAACCTTTCCATGCTTGTCCGACTTCTCGAACCTCAGCCCATCTTGACCAGATTTCTTGTCCTGGTTAGGACAACCCTCGAGGCCCAACGGATCAAGCCATGTGAACGGATTCGTCACATAGCCGTGGTGGTTGGGTGCTGGCCTGAGGCCCAGGAGGTCGGGGGTGGTGTAGTGGGCTGTTTCGGGGTCGTAGTGGCGGAAGTAGTTGTAGTGGAGGCCGGTTTCGGGGTCGGCGTATTGGCCGGGGAAGCGGAGGGGGCAGTCGGCCGTGCCGGGTGGGGTGGGGAGAGGGCTGCCCCAGAGGGTGGTGCGGTGTTGCCAGGCGAGGGTGCCGTTGGGGGTGACGAGTTCGGTGGGGGTGCCGACGAGGTCGGTGATGATGGCGTGGAAGCGGGCGTCGTACTCCGATTGGAGGGTGGTATCAGCTAGGGGGAGGATGGATGACGCTTCCTCCGCCATTGGATCCAGCGGGGTTCGGTGCTCGGTTTGAGAAATGGGGCGGTGGGTTCCTGGGGCGTAGTCCCAGGTTGTTACCACCCCGTCCATTGCCGTTTGTTCCGCCAGGCGGGTGCCGTCCCAGATGAAGTGGATCCGGTCAGCGGCTTTGCCGTCCTCGGCCAGGCGTTGTTTGGTGGTGCGGCGGCCCAGGGGGTCGTACGTGTAGGTCCACTCCTCGCCGTTAGGGGTGGTGGCGTGGGTGAGGCGGTCTTCCGCGTTCCAGGTGTAGGTCCAGGTGCGGGTCTGGCCGTTGAGGAGTTTGCGGGTGCGGCGGACGAGGCGGCCTTGGGCGTCGTGTTCGTAGGTGGTGCGGTCGGCTCGGTGGATGATCGTGCCGGTGAATTCGCGGTCGCCGGGGGCCTCGTGGTTGGGGGCGGTGGCGTGGGTGAGGTTGCCTGCGCTGTCGTAGGCGTAGGTCTCTGTCCAGCCGTGGGCGTGGACCGCCGTGACCCGGCCGATCGGGTCGAGGTCGAAGCGGCGGGTGCCGGAGGTCAGCTCGCGGATTTCGGTGAGGTGGTCGTCCGGGCGGTAGGCGTACTCCCGGTGCTGGAGCAGCGTGGACGTGTCGCCGTGGGTGAGAGTCTGCGTCGTCAGGCGGTCCAGGGCGTCCCAGGTCTGGGTCAGGCTGACGTCATCGCCGAGCGTGCGTGATGTCTCGCGGCCCACCGCGTCGTAGGCGAAGTGCAGCGCGTTGTCCGCCGTGGTGAGCGTTGTGGGGCGGCCCGTCGCGTCGTATGTCCATTCCGAGCGCAGGCCGCTCGGGGTGATCCGTTCGGTGCGATTGCCCGCCTGATCGTAGGTGTAGGTGGTGGTCTTGTCGTTGACCGTCTCGGTCAGGGCCCTGCCCCGCGCGTCATACGTGCGGCGCAGGTCCGTGTCCGGGTTCGCCGCCTGTGTCAGGCGTCCCGTGGCGTCATACGCGAACGTCGTCTCCGTGCCGTCCGCCGTGTGCGACGCGATCGTGCGGCCCAGTGCGTCGCGGGTGTAGGTGAGGGTTTCGCCTGCGCCGTTCTTCCGGGATATCAGGCGGCCCGCTTCGTCGTGGGCGTACCTGAGCGTGCGGCCGTTGAAGTCCGTCTCGGCCGTGACCTGGCCTGCCCCGTCGTAGGCGTAGGTCCACGTCCCGCCCTGGGGGTTGGTGACCGTTGTCAGGCGTAGCTCGGTGTCGTACGTGAAGGCGTACGTCGCCCCGTCCGGGTCCGTTCGGGTCGCCGGAAGGTCGAAGTGGGTGTGGGTGTGGCGGGTGGTGTTGCCCGCGGGGTCGGTGTGTTCGGTGAGGTTGCCCTCGGCGTCCCAGGTCCAGGTCTCGCGGGTGCCGTCGGGGCGGGTGCGCCAGGAGGGCTTGCCCTCGATGGTCCAGCCCTGGCGGGTGATGTGGCCCAGGGGGTCGGTGATGCGGGTGATGCGGCCGTGGGTGCCGCGGCGGACGGTGGTCGTGTTGCCCAGCGCGTCGGTGACCTCGACCGGCAGGCCCGACTCGTTGCACACCACACTCGTGGTGTGGCCGAGCGGGTCGGTGACAGACGTCAGGTTGCCCGTCTCGTCGTACGCGTAGTGAGTCGTCGCGCCCGTTGGGTCCGTTGTCCGGGCGCGGTTGCCTCGGTCGTCGTATGTGTGGAGCCAGGTCGCGCCGTCGGGTTCTCGGACTTCCAGTGGCTGGCCGTGCTCGTTGTACGTGGCTGTGGCCGCGGTGCCGTCCGGGCGGTCGACGCGTATCAGGTTGTGGGAGTCGTCGTACGCGTAGCGGGTGGTGTGGCCCAGCGGGTCGGTCACCGACAGCGGCAGGCGGCCCGTCTGCGGGTCCCATTCGGTGCGGGTGGTGTGGCCCAGGGCATCGGTGCGGGCCACTGTCCGGTACGACTCGTTGAAGACGTACGTGATCTGGTGGCCGAGCGAGTCGGTGTAGACGGTGGTGCGGGACGCCTCGTCGTAGTGGAAGCGGCCGGTCATCATGTTGTCCGAGCCGATGGTGCGCAGCACGCGGCCCCGGTGGTCGTAGACGTAGCCGAAGCTGGTGCCGTTGCGGTCGGTCCAGGATGTGATGCGGTGCTGGTCGTTGTAGGTGAACCGCATCGCTTCATCGGCGGAGTTGAAGACTTCCGCCAGGTCGCCCGCGCCGTTGTAGCCGAAGGAGACCAGCGTGGTGCCCATCTCGGCGTCTCCGACGCCCAGCAGGCGCAGCGCGGTGATGCGCAGCAGCTCCGGGTCCGTGTCGATCGCGATGCGATAGCCGCCGGAATGCACCACCTCCAGCGGGGTGCCGTCCGCGTCATAGGTGAAGGTGATGGACCGGCCGTTACGGTCCTCGATCATCTGGAGGGGGAGCTCGTTGCCGTCGCCCCCCAAGGGTGTGAAGTGCAGGGTGCGGCCCTGCTCGGGGATCTCGATCCGCATCGTGCCGCCCGCCGTGCCGTCCCAGCGCAGCGGCCAGCGCGGGCCCCGCACCGGGTAGGTGTCCTCTTCGGGATGGGGGACCCCGTAGCGCAGCACCATCCCCTCGGTCGCGACGAACACGATCCCGTCAGCGTCCAGCTCCAGCCGCTGGTCGAGGGTGGCGGACCAGGTGCGGCCGAACCAGCCGCCGCAGGTGTGGTCGGAGACGAAGGTCCGCTCCAGGACCAGCGGCAGCGCCCCGGGGAGGGACACGTCCGTGGCCGACATGAGCATTTCGCCGGTCGCGACGTCGACCGGGTCGGTTTCGCAGTCCTTCTCGACCCCGCACTTGTCCGTGCCCTTGCTGTTCGCTCGGTCGGACGCCTCGCCGTCCCGGCCCAGTGCCTTCTTACGGGCCGCCAGCCGCTCGGCGGGGCTCTTGCCCGCGTTCTTCAGCTCCCTGCGCAGCGCGCTCGCGCCGCCCGTGGCCACGGCGAGCAGCAGCGACGGGGTGATTTCGCCGGCCGCACGGATCGGATCCTTGGACCACATCTCCCAGTTGGTGGCCGCCTTGATGAACTCCTTCGGGTGCTGCGCCGCGTACGCCGCGCCGTCCACCATGCCGGCCAGCAGCATTGAGAACCCTGCGCCGTCGCCTTCGAGGAGAGAGGCGGGGATGCTGCCAAGGTCGAGGATGGCGTAGTGGGCCTTCCACAGCCCGTCCTTGAGGCTTTCCCCGGCCTTCTGCCAGTTGCTCGGCTTGTTCGGGGCCTTCTCCGCCGCCTTGTCGATCTTCTTTTTCGACGAGTCGACGACCAGCTGCAACTCTTCGATCAGCTTGTCCAGCCGACCGACGCAGTCCTCCATCGCGGAGATACCCGGATCGGTCTCCGCGGGCTTCTCCGGCAACTGCTCGTCGCCGCGTGTCACCGCGTCGTTGTAGGTCTCGACCTTCTTGTTGTGCGCCTTGGACGCCGCGCGCGCCGCGTCCGCGTCCTCGATGATCGGCTCGCAGCGCTTCTGTACGGAGCGCAGCTTGGTCGCGTACGACGCGAGCGCGCTGGCCGCGTGCGTGAACTGGTCGTGGCCCGAAGTCAGTTCCCTCGGTAGCCGGTCGACAGCCTTCCTGAACTCACCCGCCCCCCTGCCCTGCCAATCCTCCAGATCCGCCGGCCGCAGCTTGTCCTTGCCATCCTGGAACGCGCCCGCATACGCGCGTAGCTCCAGCACCAAGTCGTCGACGTCATCGGGATTGCCAGGGATCAGGTCCTTCGGCTTCGCACCCGCCGGTATCCGTATCTGCGGCGGCCGCACCGCATCCGGGTCGGCCATCAGGACTCGTCCTCGTACCCGGCCAGCGCCTGGCGCGCGAGCTTCGCCAACGCCGTGTTCCCCGGGCGCTCCTCCATCTCCGGCGCGCCCACATGCTCCCAGGACCACTTACCGGCCGCGCCGCTCGGCAGCTTGGCCATGTTCGCGTCCGAGGGCCAGAAGTCCTTCACCCGCATCAGATCCGCCAGCATGTACCCGGCCACGGCCTCGTACAGCCGCTCCACGACCACGTCCGCGTGGTCCGCGAGCTCACCCATACCGAAGGCCCACTCCTTGACGAACCCCTTGCCCGACTCCAGAAGTTCGGGTGAACCGCAGTGCTGGAGGTAGGCGGTCAGCTTCTCCTGGCCGTTCTTGACCGCACGGGCCCCGACCACCGACTCCTCCAACGGGGCTATCAGAGCCTTCACTGCAGCGATCTCGATTTTGTAGCCGTCGGCGCCTTCATTGCCGCCGTACTTGCCGTCCGGGCCACCCTCGCTGGGGGCCTGGTTCACATTCCGCGCGTCAGGATCCGCCATCGTCAGCCCCCTCGCCCTGGCCCTCGTCCGCGTCGTGGTCTTCTGCCTCGCGTAGCGTCTGCGCGTCCAGCAGGAAGGGTTGCTTGCCCAACGGGTCCACCAACGCCCGTACGCCCTCGGGCAACAGCCCCACCAGGTCCTCGACCGTCGTGGAGGCCCACCCACACGCCCCCGCGAAGCGCGCAAGGCCGTCGATCGAGGTGAAGACCGGCACGAGCGGGCCGGCCTCTGCCGTCTCCGAGACCAGGAACCCCGGGGTTTCCGGGCGCTGGAAGTACAGCCGCGCCCCGCGCAGCGCCGCCCACTTCTCTCGCTCCGACATCTGCGCGGCGGTCTCCTGACGGACCAGGTCGGCCAGGCTTGATTTACCGCCCTGACCAGGCGGTCTGGTGTTCCCTCCCCCAAACATGAGGGCTATCTTCACACAGATGACCGACACCGTGGGTGACTGACACGCGGCTCTTCGCAACCGCACTGCTTCCCGCTGCCGGCCGCTTTGCGCCGAAGGCGCGAGACGATGCCACGCACCCGGCGGACGGAGCATGCCGTCCGGCGGTGCTCGTCCGCGAGGGCCGGCCCCGCTGACGGTGACCCTGCCGAAAGTGCTGTCCCTTACGGGACCGTCAGACCCGAGAACTAGGGAAAACCAGCCGTCTGGACTGACGCCCGTTGTGGCGCACGCCACTACGGTCGAATACGTGACTGTGATCGCCACCGAAAGCCTGAGCAAGCGGTTCCCCCGGGTCACCGCGCTCGACCGGCTCTCCGTCGACATCACGCCGGGCGTCACCGGCCTGGTAGGTGCCAACGGGGCCGGTAAGTCCACCCTGATCAAGATCCTGCTGGGGCTGTCCCCCGCCAGCGAGGGGCGCGCCACCGTCCTGGGCCTCGATGTGGCCAAGGACGGCAGCGCCATCCGCGAGCGGGTGGGCTATATGCCCGAGCACGACTGCCTGCCGCCCGATGTCTCGGCGACCGAGTTCGTCGTCCATATGGCGCGAATGTCCGGACTGCCGCCCGCCGCCGCCCGCGAGCGGACCGCCGACACCCTGCGCCATGTGGGGCTCTACGAGGAGCGGTACCGCCCCATGGGCGGCTACTCCACCGGTATGAAGCAGCGCGTCAAGCTCGCCCAGGCGCTGGTCCACGACCCGCGGCTGGTGCTGCTCGACGAGCCCACCAACGGCCTCGACCCGGCGGGCCGCGACGAGATGCTCGGCCTGATCCGCCGGGTCCACACCGACTTCGGCATCTCGGTCCTGGTCACCTCGCATCTGCTCGGCGAGCTGGAGCGCACCTGCGACCACGTCGTGGTCATCGACGGCGGCAAGCTGCTGCGCTCCAGCTCCACCCGTGACTTCACGCAGGCCACGGCCTCGCTCGCGGTCGAGGTGACCGACACCGCCGCCCACCCGGACGGCACGGCCGCGCTCCGCGCCCACCTCGCCGAGGCCGGTCTCACCGTCCAGCCCGCGGGTCGCTCCGGCGACGGGGGGCCCGCCTCCGACCATGTGCTGCTGGTGGACGTCGCGGGTGACGAGACGTACGACGTGGTCCGGGACGCCATCGCCGGGCTCGGCCTCGGCCTGATCCGTATGGAGCAGCGCCGCCACCGCATCGCCGAGATCTTCCGCGACGACGACGCGCACGACGACGCGCACGAGGACGCGCACGGCCACGCGTCCGACGACGCCCCCGACGGAGACAGGAACGCCACGCGGCGGAGCCGCACATCGAACGGAAGCGGAGGTGCCGCCGATGCCGCCTGAGTCCGCGACCCAGCAGCGCGCCGATGTCATTCACAACATCGGCTACCGCCATTACGAGGGCCCGCGCCTGGGCCGCGCCTACGCCCGCCGTTCGCTGTTCTCCCAGAGCCTGCGCGGCGCCTACGGCCTCGGCCGCTCCGCCAAGTCCAAGGTCGCGCCGATGCTGCTGGCCGCCGTGATGTGCGTGCCCGCGCTCATCATCGTCGCGGTGGCAGTGACGACCAAGGCGAACGAACTTCCCGTCGAGTACACGAGATATGCGATCATCATGCAGGCCGTCATCGGCCTGTACACCGCGGCGCAGGCCCCCCAGTCCGTCTCAAGGGACCTGCGCTTCAAGACGATCCCGCTCTACTTCTCCCGCCCCATCGAAGCGGCGGACTATGTGACGGCCAAGTTCGCCGCCATGGCCTCCGCGCTCTTCGCCCTCACCGGCGCTCCGCTGGTGATCCTGTACGTGGGTGCCCTGCTCGCCAAGCTGGACTTCGCCGATCAGACTAAGGCCTTCGCGCAAGGACTGGTGTCCGTGCTTCTGCTCTCGCTCCTCTTCGCCGGCATCAGCCTGGTCATCGCCGCGCTCACCCCGCGCCGGGGCTTCGGTGTGGCGGCCGTCATCGCCGTACTGTCCATCTCGTACGGCGCGGTGTCCACCCTGCAGGCCATCGCATGGGACCAGAACAACACCGACGCGGTCAGCTGGATCGGCCTGTTCTCGCCGGTCACCATCATCGACGGAGTCCAGACGGCCTTCCTCGGCGCCTCCTCCGCCTACCCCGGCGGATTCGGGCCCGGCACCGGGGCCGGACTCGTCTTCCTCCTCGTCCTCCTCGGCCTGATCGCCGGCTCCTACGGCCTGCTCCTGCGCCGCTACCGAAAGGTCGGGCTGTGACCACGATCGCCATCGACAATGTCTCCCGCTGGTTCGGGAACGTCGTCGCCGTCAACGACGTGACCATGAGCATCGGCCCCGGTGTCACCGGCCTCCTTGGCCCCAACGGCGCGGGCAAGTCCACTCTCATCGGCATGATGGGCGGCTTCCTGGCGCCCTCCACCGGCTCGGTCACCCTGGACGGGGCCACCATCTGGCGCAATGAAGCGGCCTACCGCCAGATCGGCATCGTCCCCGAGCGCGAGGGGATGTACGACTTCCTCACCGGCCGCGAGTTCGTCATCGCCAACGCCGAACTGCACGGTCTGCCCGACCCTCGCGCCGCTGCCCGCAAGGCGCTGGAGACGGTCGAGATGGACTTCGCGGGCGCCCGCCGCATCGCCACGTACAGCAAGGGCATGCGGCAGCGGGTGAAGATGGCCTCCGCGCTGGTCCACGAGCCGTCGGTGCTGCTGCTCGACGAGCCGTTCAACGGCATGGATCCACGCCAGCGGATGCAACTCATGGAGCTGCTGCGGCGGATGGGGGACGAGGGCCGTACCGTCCTGTTCTCCTCGCACATCCTGGAGGAGGTCGAACAGCTCGCCGCGCACATCGAGGTGATCGTCGCCGGGCGGCACGCGGCCTCCGGGGACTTCCGCAAGATCCGCCGCCTGATGACCGACCGTCCGCACCGCTATCTGGTGCGCTCCAGCGACGACCGCGCGCTCGCCGCCGCCCTCATCGCCGACCACTCCACCGCGGGTATCGAGGTGGACGCGAGCGGCGGTCCCGAAGCCGGGCTGCACATCCAGGCGGTCGACTTCACCCGTTTCACCGAACTGCTGCCCCGCGTCGCCCGCGATCTGGGCGTCCGGCTCCTCACGGTCTCGCCTTCCGACGAGTCCCTGGAGAGCGTCTTCTCCTACCTCGTCGCGGCCTGAGCGGCCGGAAAGGAGCCTTGAAAGCGATGACAGCGATGCCCTTGCTTTACCATCCCACCGTCGCCCGGCTCACCTACCGGGCCCTGCTCGGCCGCCGCCGCGCGCTGATCCTGTTCAGCCTGCCCGGGCTGCTGCTGGTCATCGCGGTGGCCGTACGGGCGCTGTCCGGCGCCGACGACCAGACCGCCGACGCCGTGCTCGGCGGCTTCGCGCTCGCCACGATGGTCCCGCTGATCGGGGTGATCGCCGGTACGGGCGCGATCGGCCCGGAGATCGACGACGGTTCGGTGGTCTATCTGCTGGCCAAGCCCGTCAAGCGGCCGACGATCATCTTCACCAAGTTCATTGTCGCGACCGGCGTCACGGTCGTCTTCTCGGCGCTGCCCACCCTGCTGGCGGGCTACATCCTCAACGGGAACGGCCAGCAGCTGGCGGTCGCCTACGCCCTCGCCGCCACCGTCGCCTCGATCACCTACAGCGCGATGTTCCTGCTGCTGGGCACCATCACCCGGCACGCGGTGATCGTGGGGCTGGTCTACGCCCTGGTGTGGGAGTCCCTGTTCGGCAGCCTCGTGGGCGGGGCCCGCGACCTCAGCGTCCAGCAGTGGTCGCTCGCGCTCGCCCAGAAGGTCGCCGACAACGGGGCGGTCACCTCCGAGGTCGGCCTGCCCGCCGCGGTGGTGCTGCTGCTGGCGGTGACCGTGGCCGCGACCTGGTACGCGGGCCGGAAGCTGCGGACCTTGACCCTCGCGGGCGAGGAGTGATTCCTGAGAGGCGATTCCCGAGGAGTGATTCCCGAGCAGTGATTCCTAAGGACGCCACCGGACCGGGACGGAGCTGAACCGGAAACCGGTCTCGGCGGTGGCCGCCGCACTGGGCGCGGCCACCGCCGTTGTTCTGTGCCCGGGCGCCGAGTTGGCCTGGTCCAGGGCCGAGGCCACGGTGGCGGACGAGCCGAGTATCACGGTCGCCGCCACACAGGCCACGGTCCACGGTGCCCGCAGCATCCGCACCCACCCCGACGTACGCTTCACAGCCGCCGTGTCGCTCATGCCGTCCTCCGATCCTCGTCGGTGCCGTTGAGGTGATCCTGACGGGCGGAGTTGTCGATCGGCCCTGTGCCACCTACGGGGAAGCTGTGGACCAGGGGACAGCTCCTGGTTTCAGGGGTGGATCTTGCGGTCGCGGCCCGCGCCCAGGCCCAGCAGCGCCAGCGCCGCGCACACCGCCAGCATGAGCACGATCGGCAGTGTCCAGCCGCCCGTCGCCTGGTGCACTGCGCCGAGCGCCAGCGGCCCGGCCGCGGCGAGCAGGTAGCCCCACGTCTGCGCCATCCCGGACAGCCGCGCCGAGGTGTGCGCGTCCGAGGTGCGCAGCACCATCATCGTCAGCGCAAGCCCCACGGACCCGCCCTGCCCGACGCCGATCAGCGCCGCCCACAGCCAGGCCCCTGCCGCCGGGGCGACCAGCAGCCCGGCGATGCCCGACGCCATCAGCGCCGCGACCGCGACGGCAAGCAGCCGCTGGCCGCGCATCCGCCCGGCGAGCAGCGGCACCAGGAACGAACCGGCCATCTGCACCAGGGTGCTGAAGGCGAAGACCAGACCGGCGCCGCCCTTGCTCATACCGTCGTCGGTGAGGATCGTCGGCATCCAGGCGATGGCGACGTAGGCGATCAGTGACTGGAGGCCCATGAAGAGGGTGACCTGCCAGGCCAGCGGTGAGCGCGCCAGCCCGGGCGCGGGCGCGGTCCGTACGGGAGCGGCGGCGGCCTGGCCGTGGTGGGTGCCGCGGCGGGCGAGCACGGCCTGCGGGATCCAGGCGACCGCGGCCACCGCGGCCGGCAGCGACCAGGAGGCGAGCGAACCGCGCCAGCCGCCCAGCACGTTCTCCAGCGGTACGGCGGCCGCGGCCGAGAGCGTGGCGCCGCCGATCATCGCGGTGGTGTAGAGCGCGGTCATCCCGGCGGCCCGGTCCGGGAAGTCCCGCTTGATCAGGCCCGGCATCAGGACGTTGAGCAGGGCGATCCCGCTGCCGACGAGCGCGCAGCCCGCGAACAGCGCGACGACGGGCGGCGCGACGCGCAACAGTACGCCGCCGCACAGCAGCACCAGCGCGGCCAGCAGGACCGCCTCGGTGCCCCAGCGGCGGGCGAGCCGGGGCGCCAGCGGCGAGGCGAGGCCCATGAAGACGAGCGGAATGGTCGTCACCAGGCTTCCGGCCGTGGCGGACAGGCCGTAGTGGCCGCTGATCTCGCCGAGCAGTGGGGAGACTCCGGCCAGCGCGGCGCGCATGTTGAGCGACGCCAGCACGATGCCCAGCAGCAGGAGCGCCGGGTGGGAGCGCAGCGCGCGCCGCGCGGCGACCACCTGCGGGGTGGGCCGCAGATCGGTTTCGGCGTCCACCAGCGGGGGTTCGGCCCCGTTGCGGGTGAGCGGCGGTTCCGGCAGCTGCGGGCGTGACAAGGCGGGCTCCGTTCTGTTGCGTGTGTGGGCGGATGTGTGGGTGAGGGCGAAGGAGGGCGAGAGTCCGGGGGTCAGCCGGAGCCCGTGGCGAGCAGCGCCTCCACGGCGCGCTTCGGCGTCTCCAGCAGTGCCCGCGCCGCCGCCTCGGCCGCCTCGGCGTCACCGGAGGCGATCGCGTCCACGACGGCCTGGTGGTCGCCGGGCACCAGGCGTGGCATCTCTCGGTCGCCCAGCGCCGTGACCAGCGCCTCGCGTACGGTCCCGCTGAACCAGGCGTACGTGGCGCTCAGCGCCGAGTTGTGCGCCGCGTCGACCACGGCGGTGTGGAACTCGACGTCATGCTCGGCGTACAGCTCATGGCGGTCGGTGTCCGGCTGCCCCTCGGCGTTGTGCAGGCCCGCCTGGGCCGTCAGCGCCGCCCGCATCCGCGTCAGGTCGGCGGGGCGGTGGCGCAGCGCCGCGAGCCGGGCGCCCTCCGCCTCCAGCGCGATGCGCAGCTCCAGGACGTCCCGGATTCCGGCGCGCCGCAGCCCGCGCATCACCGCGGCCGGGTCGGCTGTGGAGACCACGAAGGTGCCCTCGCCCTGCCGGGACTGGAGCATCCCGTCGTGCACGAGCACCCGCACCGCCTCGCGGACCGTATTCCGGCCGACCTGGAGCTGTTCGGCGAGCGCGTGCTCGGTCGGGACGCGGTCACCGACCTTCCACTCGCCGCTCGTGAGCTGGGTGCGCAGCTGCTCGACGACCGAGTCCACGAGGGACTGCCGTCCCGCCGCCCGCAGCGCCATGCGCACAGCTCCTCACCTGCTCGAAAATGCCAGAATCTCCCGGTTGCCCAGTCATCCTACAACCCCTGGATGCATGATGCACCTATCTCGGGGCGGGCGGCCGTCCCGGGATAGGTGGAAGACACCCCGAAGGCCAGGCCCCGAAGGCCAGGGCCGACACCCCGAAGGCCGGTGCCGCGTCGGTGCGGTCCCGGCCTTCGGGTTCGGGTACGGCTTTCCGGTTCTCAGGCTCTGCGGGTTCAGGTACTGGCCTGGGCGCGGGCCGGTTCGGCCGGGGGCGCGGTCTTCGCGGGGGCGTCGGACCTGGTCGCCGCGGACGGGCCGCCGCGGACGACGGCCAGCACCAGCAGGCCCGCCGCCAGCGCGGTGATCCCGGATATCACGCAGATGCGGTCGAGCCCCGCCACGAAGGACTCGTGGACCAGCGCCTTGGCCGCCGCCGTACGTCCCGCCGGAGCCGCCGCGATCACCGCGTCGGCGTGGCCGCCGCTGATCGCCTCGGCCGCCTGCCCGGCGGCGCGCCCCGGGATGGTCCCGCTGTCCTCGACGACGTCCCGTACCCGGGCGGCGAACACCGTGCCCAGGACCGCGATCCCGAGCGCGTACCCCAGCTGACGGAAGGTGTTCACCGCGCCGCTGGCCATCCCGGCGCGCTCCGGCGGCGCCGCGCCGAGCGCCGCCGAGACCAGGACGGGCATGATCAGACCGATGCCGAGGCCGCCCAGCATCAGCCCGGGGACAAAGGCAGTCCAGTCAGAGCCGGGCGTCAGCCGCGCGGCGGTGATCAGCGCCCCCACGCCCACCAGCAGCAGCCCGCCGCCGAGCGCGCGCCCTGGAGCGACCCGCTCCAGCACCCGTCCGCCCGCCGCTCCGACGACCAGCGCGACCCCGGCCATCGGGGTCACCGCCAGCCCGGCCTGCACCGGGCTGAGCCCGAGCACCGACTGCAGCCACATCCCCGCGTAGGTGAGGTACGGGAAGGCCGCCGCCTGCACCAGCAGGGCCGCCGCCATCAGCACCACAAAGGTCGGGCGGCGCATCAGCGCCAGATCCAGCAGCGGCTGCCGCTTCCGGCGCTCCACCAGGACGAAGACGACCAGCGCGAGGGCGGAGACCACCAGCGAGGCGATCGTGCCGTTGTCGGACCAGCCCTCCTCGCCACCCCGTATCAGCCCGTATGTCAGCGCGCCGGCGCACAGCGTGAAGAGGGCGGCGCCCGGCCAGTCGATCCGCGCCCCGGGCGCGCCGCGCGACTCGCCGACCGTACGGATCGTGATCCACACCGCGATCGCGGTCAGCGGCAGGTTGACCAGGAAGATCGCCCGCCAGTCGGCGTACTCGGTGAGCAGCCCGCCCAGGATCGGACCGACCGCGGCGGCGGCCCCGCTGGTCCCGCCCCATACGCCGAAGGCGACGCCGCGGTCGCGCCCGCTGTAGGTGGCCATCAGCAGCGGGGTGTTGGTGGCGAACATCGCCGCCGCCCCGACGCCCTGCACCGCACGGGCGGCGATCAGCACCCCGCTGTCCGGGGCGAGCCCGCAGGCCAGCGAGGAGAGCGCGAAGACGGCGAGCCCCCACAGATACAGCCGCCGCCGGCCGTAGACGTCGGCCGCCGATCCGGCGGCCATGAGCAGGGCGGCGAGCGCCAGCGCGTAAATGTCCATCACCCACTGCAGTGAGGTGAAGGAGGCGTCCAGGCCCTGCGCCACCTCCGGCAGCGCCGTGTTCACGATCGTGACGTCGATCAGCAGCATGAAATTGCCGAGGGTGATGGCCGCGAGCGGCCACCATTTGCTCCGCATGACGAACTCCGAGTTCCACAGAGAGTGGGGCCCGGCCCGACGCCGTACCCCCCGTGATCCCAAAGTCCGTCAGCGGACCCCACCCCTTCCAGCCAGCGCCGCAGCTGTGGCGCTATCCGACAACGGCTAGCCTGCTGCGGTGAATTCCGACGCGTTCGACGACCTGGACCGGCAGCTCGTCCAGGCCCTCCAGCTCGACGGCCGGGCCCCGTTCAGCCGGATCGCCGATGTGCTCGGCGTCTCCGACCAGACCGTGGCGCGCCGCTACACCCGGCTGCGCACGACGGGGACGATCCGGGTGCTGGGGCTCACCGACCCCGCCGCGCTCGGCGAAGTCGTCTGGCTGCTGCGGGTGCAGTGCACCCCGGACGCGGCCGTGTCGGTGGCCGAGGCGATGGCCCGCCGCTCCGACACCTCATGGGTGAGCCTGATGTCCGGCGGCACCGAGATCTCCGGCATCACGCGCGCGGCGTCCGGAGAGGACAGCGACGCGTTGCTGCTGCGCAAACTGCCGAGTACTCCACGGGTGGTGGGCGTGACCGCGCACTGTGTGCTGCACGAGTACTTCGGCGGGCCGCAGGGGCTGGTCAGCAAGTCGGGCACGCTGACGCCCCGGCAGATCGAGCGGCTGGTCGTCCCTGTGGTCCAGCGCCCGCCGGACGGCCGCGCCCGGCTGGACGACGGCGACCGTCAGCTTCTGGCCGTGCTGGCGCGCGACGGGCGGGCGGGGCTGGCTGAGCTGGCAGCCGCCACGGGCTGGTCGCAGTCGACGGTACGCCGCCGCCTGGCGGAGCTGCGCGCCGACGGCACCCTCTACTTCGACGTCGACTACCACCACCGGATGTTCGGCCATGGCTCCACGGCCGTGCTGTGGCTGTCGGTGCTGCCGGCCCACCTCGCCGCCGCCGGGGAGGCGGTGGCGGAGCACCCGGAGGCGGCCTTCGTCTGTGCGACCACCGGGCCGCACAATCTGCTGGCGGTCGTGGTGTGCCGGGACGTCCAGCATCTGTACGAGTACCTGACCACGCGGGTCGCCGCGCTTCCCGGGGTGCGGGGCATGGAGACCTCCCCGACGATCCGCCGGGTCAAGGGCGCGGGGCCGCTGCCGCCGTCTCCGCGCGGCCCGGCGCGGCGCGTTCCCTGACCTCGCCGCTGAAACCCCTGGTCAGCAGGGTCACTTGGAGGAAGATCCCAACTCCCGTTGGTTGAACTCTGTTCAAGCAGACGACTCAATAAATCTTGACGATTGTCAGGGACCTGCCGAACTCTTGGCGTGCACCAGCGCAACTCCTCGTACCCGTTCCAACTCCCTTCCCTACGGCCCTGATGAGGGGCCGTCAGAGACATCGGAGGAACCGATGCGTCGTCTTGCCACGAGCCTCGCCGCCACCGCGGTCGCCGCGGCCGCCACCATGGCCCTTTCCGGGCCCGCCCACGCCGCCCCCGCGGACAAGCCGCAGGTGCTCTCCAGCTGGACCCAGACGAGCGCCAGCAGCTACAACGCCTGGCTCGCGGCGCGCAACAACCAGGGCGCCTGGTCCGCCTACCAGTTCGACTGGTCGACCGACTACTGCAGCAAGTCCCCCGACAACCCCCTCGGCTTCCCGTTCAAGACCGCCTGCGCCCGGCATGACTTCGGCTACCGCAACTACAAGGCCATGGGCACCTTCAGCGCGAACAAGGCCCGTATCGACAGCGCCTTCTACGAGGACCTGAAGCGGGTGTGCAACGGCTACAGCGGGGCGTCGAAGACCGCCTGCAACAGCACCGCCTGGACGTACTACCAGGCGGTCAAGGCGCTGGGCTGAACAGCCGCTCCAGGACGAGGGCGATACCGTCCGCCTCGTTGGACGCGGTGACCTCGTCGGCGACGGCCTTGAGTTCGTCGTGGGCGCCCGCCATGGCCACGCCGTGGGCCGCCCAGCGGAGCATCGCTATGTCGTTGGGCATATCGCCGAAGGCGATGGTGTCCTCGGCGGTGAGGCCGAGGCGGCGGGCGGCCAGCGAAAGGCCCGTCGCCTTGGTCAGCCCCAGCGGCAACAGCTCCACCAGGCCCTCGCCCGCCACGGTCACTCCCACCAGGCCGCCCGCTGCCGTGCGGGCGGCCTCGGCCAGCTCGTCGTCGCCCAGCCGCGCGTGCTGGATGTAGATCTTGCTGACGGGGGCGGACCACAGGTCGGCCCGGTCCTCCAGCGACCGGGCCGCCCGCTCCGCCGGATGCACCCCGTAGCCGGGCCCGAAGAGCACCTTGCCGTCGAGCCCGTCGCGGGCCACGGCCAGGAAGAGCGGGCCGATCTCCGACTCGATCTTCTCCAGCGCGAGCGCGCCGAGCTGCCGGTCCAGCGTCACGGAGGTCAGCAGCCGGTGCTCGCCCGCGTGGTAGACCTGCGCGCCCTGCCCGCACACCGCGAGCCCCTGGTAGTCGAGGTCGTCGAGGATGCCCCGGGCCACCGGCACCGTCCGCCCGGTGACCACGATATGCGCCGCGCCCGCCGCTGTGGCCGCGGCGAGCGCCGCCCTGGTGCGCTGGGAGACCGTGTGGTCGCCGCGCAGCAGGGTGCCGTCGAGGTCGGTGGCGATGAGCCGGTAGGGCAGGGGCACCGAGGGGCTGTCGCTCATCGGGCGACCGGCTCCAGGACCTCACGCCCGCCCAGGTACGGGCGCAGCACCTCGGGCACCCGCACCGAGCCGTCGGCCTGCTGGTGGTTCTCCAGGAGGGCGACGATGGTCCGCGTGACCGCGCACAGCGTGCCGTTCAGCGTCGCCAGCGGGCGGACTCGCTTGTCCTCGCGCATCCGGATCGACAGCCGGCGCGACTGGAACTCGGTCGTGTTGGACGTCGAGGTCAGCTCGCGGTACTTGCCCTGGGTCGGGATCCACGCCTCGCAGTCGAACTTCCGCGTCGCCGAGGCGCCCAGATCGCCCGAGGCCAGGTCGATCACCCGGAACGGCAGCTCGAGCGAGGTCAGCCACTGCTTCTCCCACTCCAGCAGCCGCTGGTGCTCGGCCTCCGCCTCCTCCGGCGTCGTGTAGACGAACATCTCGACCTTGTCGAACTGGTGCACCCGGAAGATGCCGCGGGTGTCCTTGCCGTACGAGCCCGCCTCGCGGCGGAAGCAGGAGGAGAACCCGGCGTAGCGGCGCGGCAGCTGGGACACGTCCAGGATCTCGTCCATGTGGTACGCGGCCAGCGGCACCTCGGAGGTGCCGACCAGGAAGAGGTCGTCCTTGTCGAGGTGGTAGACGTCGTCCGCGGCCTGGCCGAGGAAGCCGGTGCCCTCCATGGCCTTGGGCTTGACCAGGGCGGGGGTGAGGACGGGGATGAAGCCCGCCGCCGTGGCCTGCGCGATCGCGGCGTTGACCAGCGCGAACTCGAGCAGCGCGCCGACGCCCGTCAGATAGTAGAAGCGCGAGCCGGACACCTTGGCGCCGCGCTCGGTGTCGATGGCGCCGAGCAGCTCGCCGAGCTCCAGGTGGTCCTTGGGGGCGAAGCCCTCGGCCGTGAAGTCGCGCGGGGTGCCGACCGTCTCCAGGACGGCGAAGTCGTCCTCGCCGCCGACGGGCACGTCCGGGTGGACCAGATTGCCGAGCTGGAGCAGCAGCCGCTGGGTCTCCTCCGCGGCCTGGTCCTGCTCGGCGTCGGCGGCCTTCACCGCGGCGGACAGCTCGCCCGCCTTCTTCAGCAGCTCCGTCTTCTCGTCGCCGGAGGCCTTGGGGATGAGCTTGCCGAGCGACTTCTGCTCGGCGCGCAGCTCGTCGAAGCGGACGCTGGACGACCTGCGCCGCTCGTCGGCGGAGAGCAGGGCGTCGACGATGGCGACGTCCTCTCCACGGGCGCGCTGAGAGGCGCGCACACGGTCGGGGTCCTCACGGAGCAGACGAAGGTCAATCACCCCACCAGGTTACCGGTGTGCACATCCGGCGCTCGACCCGATATTCCCTTTCATCACGCTTCACCCCGTTTAGAACGGTATGGATTCGTGGAAATTCGCCCGTCTGTGCATCCGCATGCCGGCGATGACGGCGCGCGCATTCCCTGAAAAGGGGCAAAGGGGTGGGTGTGGGCGTTCGGCTTCCCTTATGCGAAGGGGGAGTTGGCCTTGCGTTGTCCACAGGCGGGGGTGGTTCCGGCCGGAGTTATCCACAGGCTGTGTGTGAGTTCTGTGGATGTCGGGCTGATCATCTGGTACGCGAAGTGCTCGGCGATGGATTCCCCACTCAAACCTCGTTCACACACTCTTTCGGGTGGGATTTGCTCACACCGGAGCGTCGGTCAAGAGATAAGTGATGACGTGAGTGATAGATGTGATGGTAGGTGGGTTGAGGCGAGCTGGGTGATACGTCGATTACGTCGGGTTGATGTGTCGACTTGTCCCCAGCCTGCGCCTCAAGCCTGTGGATAACTCACCCAGGCCCTGGTCTGGCCGTCAGGCCCGGCCGTCCTGGCAGCGGGCCAGCCACTCCTCCGCCACCGCGAAGTCCTCGTCCGAGGTGCCGTTCCGCAGCGGGGACATCTCCGTCGGCTCGAACCCCGCCCGCGGGTAGGAGCCCAGGAACCGCACGTTCGGGCAGATCCGCTTGAGCCCCATCAGGGCGGAGGCGACCCGCCGGTCCGTGATGTGCCCCTCGAGATCCACCGAGAAGAAGTAACGGCCGATGCCCTGACCCGTCGGGCGCGACTCGATGCGCACCAGGTTGACCCCGCGCGCCGCGAACTCCTGCAGCAGCTCCAGCAGCGCACCCGGGTGGTCGTCGCCGAGCCAGATCGCCACGGACGTCTTGTCCGCGCCGGTGCGGACCGCGGGCTGCGCCGGGCGGCCGACCAGTACGAAGCGGGTCGTCGCGTTCTCCGCGTCGTGGATGGCGCTCACCAGGGGCTCGAGCCCGTACGTGGCCGCCGCGAACTCGCCGGCGAACGCCGCGTCGTAGCGCCCCTCCTGCACCAGCCGCGCCCCGTCCCCGTTCGAGGCGGCCGACTCCCATACGGCGTCCGGCAGATTCGCCACCAGCCACTTCCTGACCTGCGGCTGGGACACCGGATGGCCCGTCACCGTCTTCACATCGGCGAGCTGGGTGCCCGGCCGCACCAGCAGCGCGAAGGCGATCGGCAGCAGCACCTCGCGGTAGATCATCAGCGGTTCGCCGGTGGCCAGCTCGTCGAGCGTGATGGTCACACCGCCCTCCACCGAGTTCTCGATGGGGACCAGCGCGGCCGCCGCCGCCCCCGACCGCACGGCGTCCAGCGTCGTCGGCACCGAGACCATGGGCATCAGCTCGCGCGTGGCGGCCTCGGGCAGCGACCGCAGCGCGGCCTCCGTGAAGGTGCCTTCGGGACCGAGGTAGGTATAAACACTGGCCGACATCACGCTGACTCCCTGGAACGGACGAGAACCGTCACGATACCCAGCGCCCGGCCCCTGACGTTGCGGTTCACCCTTCCAAGAGTGCCTGACCGACGTACTCTCCGGGGGCGCAGCCGCCCGGCACCGCGAAGAGCGCGCTCGCCTCGTGGCGCAGGAACCGCGACAGCCCGTCCCCCCGGTCCAGCTTCCGCTGCACCGGGACGAAGCCCTTCATCGGATCCGCCTGCCAGGCGACGAACAGCAGCCCGGCGTCCGGCGCGCCGTCCTCGCGGAAGCCGTCGTGATACGAGAAGGGGCGGCGCAGCATCGCCGCGCCCTGGTTCGAGGCCGGCGCGGCGACCCGTACGTGTGCGTCGCCCGCGATGGCCAGCGAGCCGTCCGCGTTCACCTTGGCCAGCTCGACCGGTGTGGTCTCCGTACCGCCGGACAGCGGGGCGCCGTCCGACTTGCGGCGGCCTATCACCCGCTCCTGCCGCTCCGGGGAGAGATGGTCCCAGGAGTCCAGGAGCATCCGGATCCGCCGCACCACCGCGTACGAGCCGCCCGCCATCCAGTCCGGCTTCCCCTTCGCCGGGACGAAGATCCGCTGGTCGAAGTCGTCGTCCGTGGGCTTGGGGTTGTTGGTGCCGTCGACCTGCCCCATCAGGTTGCGCGCCGTCATGGGGCGGGAGGTCGCGCCGGGCGTCCGGTTGAAGCCGTTCATCTGCCAGCGCACCCGGGCCACCTCCCGGGCCTCGCGCTGCAGCGCGCGCAGCGCGTGGAAGGCGACCAGCCCGTCGTCGGCGCCGATCTGCAGCCACAGGTCACCGTTGCTGCGCTTCGGGTCGAGTACGTCCGCCGAGAAGTCGGGCAGCGGGGCCAGCGCCTCGGGCAGCCGGTCCTTCAGCCCCACCTTGCCGAAGAAGGCGCGGCCGAAGCCGAAGGTGACGGTCAGCGACGCCGGGCCCGCGTCCAGCGCGATACCGGTGTCATCGGCCGGGGCCTTGCCCGCGGTCAGCTCCTCGGCCGACTTCGACCAGCGGCGCAGCAGCGCGGCGACCGCCTTGCGGTCCGCGCCGGGCACCAGGTCGAGGGCGACGAGGTGGCCGTGCGCCTGGAGGGGGGTGGTGATGCCCGCCTGGCGCTCACCGTGGAAGGGCACGGTGGTCGAGCCGACGGAGCTGAGCGGGTCGGGGTCGCTGCGTACCGACTCGGCGGCGTACGCCCCGGCCGCGCCGCCCGCGACGAGCCCGGCCGCGCCGACGGCGCCGGCCGTGCCCAGCAGGCGGCGCCGGGAGATCGAGGAAGGGGGTTCCGGCTGGGCGTGCGCGGTGCGCTGGGTGCTGTCCGGGGTGCGTCGGGTGTCCGGGGTGTCCGGGGTGCGCTGGGTGTTCGGGGCGCCTTGGGTGTTCGGGGTCTTGCTCATTGGCCGATCTTCAGGGTCCTGGTCTCCGTCACCTGGTCGATGTCGGAGGTCCGTACGGTCAGGGCGAGCCGCCAGGTGCCGCCCATGGGCAGCTGGAAGCTCTTCGCGCTCCAGTGGCCGGTGGCGACGTGCTCCAGCGGCACGGACAGCGGGCCGATGTTCTTCTTCGGGAGTGTCAGGGTCACCTTCGCCTCGGCCGCGTCCACGGGGCGGTCGGCCAGGTCGAAGGTGAAGACATGGATCAGGTTGTCGCCGGGGAGGGCCGGGTCCAGCATGAAGATCGCCTTGCCGCGGCCGCTCTTGGGCCCGGTGTTGTACGGGATCTCGACGCTGATCGGGTCGACGGTGGGGCTGGTGTCCGCGGCCGTGCCGCCGTCCTTCGCGCTCGCCACGGCGCTCGCGGCCCGGCCGGGCTGGGTCGTGCTCAGCTGGGTGGCGACGGCGAGCAGCACGACGGCCACGACCGTCTCGGCCAGCACGGAGCGGTAGAGCGAGCCGCGCGCGAGGTCGCCGTAGCGCGCGCGGAGGGTGGTGGCCTTGGCGACCGCGGCCTTCTGTCGGGCGAGCTGAGCGGTGCGCACGGGGTCGGCGGCCGTCCCTTCCGCCGTCTCGTCCCCGTCTTCCTCTTCTTCGGTGGCCTTTTCGGTGGCCTTTACGTCGGCGTTCTTGCTGGCCTTCTGGTCGGCCTTGTCATCCTTGTCGTCAGCTCCGGCCGCGGGCGCGTCCACGAGGCGGCCCGTCCAGCGGCGCGAGACGGAGGCGATGGCGATGAGCACCGCCACGAGGCCGACCTTGACCAGCAGCCAGCGCCCGTACTCGGTGTCGGTCAGCGCGTCCCAGGAGCCGACCTGCCGCCAGGACTGGTAGACGCCGGTGAGGACGAGGACGACGACCGAGCCGAAGGCGAGCCGCGAGAAGCGGTGTACGGCCGACCGCCCGATCGGCTCCCCCGTGCGCAGCGTGACCACGAGCGCCGCGAGGCCGCCCAGCCACACCCCCACGGCGATCAGGTGGACCACGTCGACCGGCATCGCGACCTTGGCCTGGATGCCGACCGAGGCGTGCTCGGCCATCGCCCAGGTCGCGGCGATGCCCACCGAGAGGACGGTGCCGCCGAAGGCGAGCCCGAAGGCCAGGTCCTGGCGCCGCCCCGGGTCCTCGTCCGCGGCGCGGCGCGCGTACGAGCCGAAGAGAACCGCCAGGAAGAGCGCCGCCGCGCCGAGCAGCAGCAGCCGCGACAGCAGCGCCGCGCCCGGCTTGGTGGACAGCACATCGCCCAGGCCGCCGAGGTCGAAGACCCCGCCGATGCCCCCGCCGTTGGTGTACGGGCCGCGCAGCAGCAACAGCAGCAGGGTCGCGGAGAAGAGCGCCACCCAGCCGCCGACGGCGAGCTTCTGGACCGCGCGCGAGGAGCGGCACAGCCCGGCGAAGACACAGCCGCCGACGAGCGCCGCGAAGCCACCGTAGGCGACGTACCGCACGATGTCGTACAGCGTCTCGACCGTGCCGTCGGCGCCCGCGTCCGAGGGGACCTTCGCCTTCGTCTTGGACGGCGCCCCGATGGAGAAGGTGAACGCCCCGGCGACCGGGTGGCTGTCCTCCGAGACCACCTTCCAGGCCACCGTGTACGTGCCGTTGGGCAGCCCGGGGCGCAGTGCGACGGCGGCCGTCGACGACTTGCCGCCCACATGGGCGGGGTTACCGGTGTCCACCCGGTTGCTCTTCGGGTCGAGGATGCGCACCGAGTCGCGGGACAGCAGCACCCCCTCCGAGAAGGTGAGCCGCACCTGTTCGGGCGCGGTCTTGACCACCGCGCCGTCGGCGGGGTCGGTCGCCGTGAGCGCGGCGTGCGCGGCCGCGGGGGACGCGCCGAAGCTCAGCGCGCACAGCAGCGCGGCGAGCAGGGCACCGCAGACCGACAGCAGTCGCCTGGCGGTCGGCCTGGTCAGGGAGGGGGTGCGCGAGGTCATCGGGCGTCAGTCCTTGGGGCGGTACGTCGTCGGCTCGACCGGGACCTTGATCTCGACGGGGTCGGAGGTGGCGAAGTGCAGGGTGAAACTGACCTTGTCACCGACCTTTGGCTTGTGGGTCAGATTTGTCAGCATCAGATGATCTCCGCCGGTGGCCAGCCTGAGCTCGCCGTCCGCCGGGACCTTCAGCGATCGCACCTGCTTCATCCGGGTGCCGGTGGTGGTGTGCATGGTGACCTCGGCGGCCAGCGGAGTGGTGACGGAGGTCAACTCGTCTTCGGCGCCGCCCTTGTTGGTCACCGTCACATAGCCCGCGGCCATGTCCTGCGTCGGGGGCTGGGGTACGTACGCACCACTGACGGACAGCTTCGGGCTGTCGCCGCCGCCCTCGCCGCCACAGGCGGCGAGGACGGCGGACAGGCCGAGGACCAGCGCGGCGGCGGCCGTCCGCCGCCGCACGCCGGTCGTCGGCCCCGCCCCGGTCCGCGTCACGGGTTCCGCCCCTCGACGATCTTGGGCAGGTCCTTCACGTACTGGTCGGCCGTGGTCTCCGTGGTGTAGAGCCAGTGGTTCTTGTCGTCCTTGGGGGAGAAGGCCAGCACCTCGGCGCCGTGGTTGACGGTGATGCTGCCGTCCTTCTCCTTCTTCGGCTTCTCGACGAGGATGCCCAGCGGCCGGGCGGCGGCCTGGATGGTGTCGAAGTCGCCGGTCAGGGCGACGAAGTCCTGCCCGCCCTGCCCGTTCAGCCAGGAGCGCATCCTCTTGGGGGTGTCCCGCTCGGGGTCGGTGGTGACGAAGACGACCTGGAGCTTGTCGCGCTCGGCCTTGGAGAGCTTCTTCTCCGCGATGCCGATGTTGCTCATGACCACGGGACAGACGTCAGGGCAGTAGGTGTAGCCGAAGTAGATCAGGGTGGGCTTGCCCTTGGTCTCCTTCAGCAGGTCGTACTTCTTGCCGTCGGTGTCGGTCAGGACCAGATCGGGCTTGGCCTTGGGCTTGTCGAGGACGATCGCCTGACCGGGCTTGCTGCCGCCGGAGACCTCGGCGGCCTTCTCTGTCTTGTCGCTGTCGCCGTCGGAACTGCCGCAGGCGGTGAGGGTGAGCGCGGCGGCGGTGACGAGGGCCGCGCCCAGGGACTTGGTGCGCATGGAGTCGTTCTCCGAAGAAGACTGATGGATCGGTGGTACGGGGGTGGCGGGCATGGCGCCCGCCACCCCTCAGGGGCCTTGAGGGGGCTCAGGCGTTGCGGCGGCGGCCGGCGAGGACGCCGAAGCCGACGCCGGCGATGCCGATGACGATGCCCACGATGCCCAGCACACGGGCGGTGGTGTCGCTGCTGTCACTGCTGGAGTCGGAGGCGGTCTCCTCCGTCTTCTCGGCCTTCGCCTTCTCGGCGGCGCTGTCCGTGTCGCCCGAGGCGCTGGAGCCGCCGTGGCCGTCGGAGCCCTCGGCCGGCTTGACGAGCTTGAGCACCGGCGCCGGGTTCTCGGGCTCCGGCGCGCCCTCCTTGGGCGCCTCGATCCAGCGCACGACCTCCTTGTCGTCGTACGTCTGGAGGGCCTTGAAGACGAGCTGGTCGGCGTCCTCGGGCAGCTCGCCGACCGACAGCGGGAACTGCTGGAAGGTGCCCGGCTCGATCTTGCCGCCGGTCCAGGTGACCTTGGTGACCGCCTCGCTGATCTTCTCGCCGTGCACCTCGACCGGCTTGGCGAGCTTGGTCTTGGTGAGCTTCACGTCCCAGCCGGGCACCGGCTGCGCCATCACCGAGGCCAGCGGGTGGTCGGCGGGCAGGGTCACCTCGAGCTTGACGGTCGAGGCGTCGTCCTTCTCGTTCGGCACCTTGAAGGCGATGGTGCTGTAGCTGCCCTGCTCGGCCTGGCCCGGCTGCACGCTGACGTGCGCGAAGGCGGGGGTGGCCGCGAGCACCACCAGGGCTCCCGCTGCGATGCCGCCCATGATCGGAAGGCGGCGTAGACGGGGAAGACGCATGGCGTTCATGACAAAACACTCCATGGACAGGAATGAATCAGGGTGGGTGAGTGGCGCGCGTGCGGCGAGCGCGCGAACGCCCCGGGCCCGCCGGAGTGCGCCGCGTCGGTCAAGCCGCGAGGGTGAAGCGCGGCGGGCCCCGCCTGATCACACTGTGCTGGAGTACGAACGTCTTGGCCCCGGCGCCCGCACCGTCATCGTCTCGTCCGGGCGTGCGCGGACGGCGTACGGAAGCAGGGTCCGGCTTGTGCTGACCGGCGCGCAGCGCGCGTACCAGCCGCAGCGCGGCGCGCAGCGCCCGTACGAGCGCGGCCTCCGCGACCCCGCGCGCCCCGTCCGCCGACAGCCGCACCGCCCGCCACACGGCCATCTCGCCGCGCCGCAGCAGCCAGCCGACGGCGAGGGCGGCGAGCAGATGCCCCAGCACCATCGGCGGCGACGGCAGCAGGGCGCCCGGGTGCGCGATGACCGGCCCGGACGGCGCCTGGTGCGCCGCGGCGGGGTCGAGCCCGGCGTGGCTGACGATGCGGTGCGCCGCGGCGGCGTCCAGCCGGACGGGGCCCGCGCCGCACAGCAGCCTTCCGGCCATGGCGGTCACCCCGCCCCCGGAGCCGCCCGTGCCCGGGGTCATGGAAGTCTGCTGGGTGGTGCTCTGCCCGAGCGCGAAGAGCGCGTGCAGCGCGAGCTGGCCGACGCCCAGGAGCGCCGCGATGCCCGGCAGCGACCGCTCGCGCCCGGCCAGCGGGGCCACCGCGGCGAACAGCACCGCGCAGCCCACGCCGACCGTCCACAGCGGCACCGTCGTACAGGAGGCGAGCATGTGCCCGCCCGCGGACAGCACGACGCAGACCGCGGTGAAAACCGCGGCCCGCAGTATCCGCAGATCGGCTCCGGCGCGACCGTGGGGGGCAGACATGGCCGCGCCATCATCCCACTGGGCCCGGATTTCCCCTACGCCGGGTGGGGCGTACCGACGCACACCTGGACAGCCCCATACACCGGTATGCGGAATTCGCGCTTCCGCCGAATGAGCGGAGTCACGTCAATCGCACGCTTACGGACCATGGACCCAGGCAATACGTAACGGTATGTCGAGCCGTGGCCGGGAGGCTGGAGCATGAGCATCTGGTGGTCACTCCATCTGCCGCGTGAGGCGGCGAGCGTCCCGCTCGCCCGGCGCCTGCTCCTCGGCACCATGGAGACAGCAGGGGTCGATCCCGAAATCTCTTACGACTTGTCGGTCGCCCTCTCCGAGGCCTGCGCGAATGCGGTCGAGCACGGCGGTGGCGCGGACGGCGCGGGCGGGGACTACAGAGTCACGGCCTATATCGACGGCGACACCTGCCGCATCGAGGTCACCGACTCCGGTCCCGGATTTCCCCGCCGCCCCTCCCGTCCCGACCGGGGCGACTGGGCCAAGACCCCCCAGGCCCAGCCCACCGCGAGACAGCCGGCCCCCGCCCAGGCAGAGCATGGGCGAGGGCTTTTTTTGATCGAGGCGCTGACCGACCGGGTCCGCTACCGCGACCGCCCGGGGCACGGCGGTGTGGTGGTCAGCTTCGACAAGGTCCTCAAGTGGCGCGAGGACTCCCTGACGGGCGTTTGACCGTCGCGTCTCCCCGCGCGCTTGCGGGGGCCGTTGTGGTGCTTGTCGTGGTTGCGGTCGGGGTTGCGGTGGAGTCGCCGAGGTCGGGTGGGAGCCCGCGGCACAGCGCGTCCAGCGCGCCCGTGAAGGAGTGGTCGGGCGGGGTGGCGTACCCCACGACCAGGCCCTCGCGGGGCGGACCCGCGGCGTCCGGGTGGCGGTAGTCGGCCAGGCCCTCGATGGCGAGGCCCTGCCAGGCGGCGGCCTGGACGACGGACCGCTCGGTGCCCGGCGGCAGTTCGAGCACCGCGTGCAGCCCCGCCGCCACACCGCTGACGCGGATGTGCGGGGCGCGTTCGGCGAGGATCGCGACCAGCTGGTCCCGGCGGCGGCGGTAGCGCTGGCGCATCCGGCGGATGTGCCGGTCGTACCCGCCCGATTCGATGAAGTCGGCGAGAGTCAGCTGGTCGAGCGCGCTCGCCCACGCCTCCCGCTCCCCCTTGGCGGCCAGGACCTCGTCCACGAGATGGTCGGGCAGCACCATCCAGCCCAGCCGCAGGGCCGGGGACAGGCTCTTGCTGACCGATCCGACGTACAGCACATGGTCCGGGTCCAGGCCCTGGACGGCGCCCACGGGCTTGCGGTCGTAGCGGAACTCGCCGTCGTAGTCGTCCTCCAGGACCAGCCCGCCGCGGGCCCGGGCCCAGTCGACGGCGGCCGCCCGGCGCCGCGGGTGCAGCGGCCCGCCGGTGGGGAACTGATGGGCGGGGGTGAGCAGCACGGTCCGTACGCCCTGGTGCAAGGCCAGCTCCTCGGTGCGGGCGCCGTCCGCGTCCAGGGACAGCGGCACGGTGCGGATCCCGGCGGCGGTGAGCAGCGAGCGGTGGAAGCCGAGGCCGTACGCCTCCACGGCCGCCGTGCCGCGCAGCGCCGGCGTTCCGGCCAGCAGCCGCAGCGCGTGGGCGTACCCGGAGCAGATCACGATCCGGCCGGCGTCGGTGCGCACCCCGCGGACGCGGGCCAGATACTCGGCCAGCGCGAGGCGCAGCTCCGGGCGCCCCTGCGGGTCGCCGGGGCCGAAGGCCTCGTTGGGCGCGGCGGTCAGGGCGCGGCGGCCGGAGGCCAGCCATGCGGTGCGGGGGAAGGAGGCGGCGTCGGGCTGGCCCTGCAGCAGATTGTGGACGGGCTCGGGAGGGCGCGCGGGTGCTCTCCGGGCCCGCCGTACGGGCCCGCCTCCGGCCGGCGCGGCGGCGGACGGCGCGCCGGTGCCGACGGCCGGTCGGCCCCGCCCCTGCCCCCGTCCCCGTCCCTGGGCACGCCTGGGCGGGGGCGGGGCGGCGCGGGGCGCGACCCGGGTGCCGGAGCCCTGGCGGGCGGTCAGCCAGCCCTCGGCGACCAGCTCGGCGTAGGCGTCGGCCACGGTGTTCCGGGCCAGGCCGAGGTCGACGGCGAGCGAGCGGTAGGGCGGCAGCCGGGTGCCGGGGGCGAGCCGGCCACTGCGGATGGCCTCGCGCAGCGCCCCCATCAGGGCCGCCCGGCGGCTGCCCGTACCGGACAGCTCCAGGTGGAGGTCACTGCCGAGGCCGTCTGCCGAATTGACCCAGGATTCCGCCATGGAACCGGACGATACCGCTGGTCACCAGCCCCGCGAGCCCTGACCGACCGCTGCCCGAGTCCTGTCCGAGCCCTGACCGAACCCCGCGGGTCTTACGAGCCCTGCGAGCCCTGAAGGAGCGCGGCCATCCATGCTTCCACGTCATCCGAGGTGCGCGGCAGGGCGGCCGAGAGGTTTCGGCTGCCGTCCTCCGTGACCAGAATGTCGTCCTCGATACGGACGCCGATGCCCCGGTACTCCTCGGGCACGGTCAGATCGTCGGCCTGGAAGTACAGGCCGGGCTCGACCGTGAGGCACATACCGGGCTCCAGGGTGCCCTCCGCATACGCCTCCCGGCGGGCCGTGGCGCAGTCGTGGACGTCCATGCCGAGCATGTGGCCGGTGCCGTGGAGCGTCCAGCGGCGCTGCAGGCCCAGCTCCAGGACGCGCTCGACCGGGCCCTCGATCAGGCCCCACTCGACCAGCTTCGCGGCCAGGACCCGCTGGGCGGCGTCATGGAAGTCGAGGTACTTCCCGCCCGGCTTGACCGCGGCGATGCCCGCCTCCTGCGCCTCGTACACCGCGTCGTAGATCTTGCGCTGCAGCGGGGTGAAGCGGCCGTTGATGGGGATCGTGCGGGTCACGTCGGCGGTGTAGAGCGTGGGGGTCTCCACGCCCGCGTCCAGGAGCAGCAGCTCCCCGGAGCGGACCGGGCCGTCGTTGCGCACCCAGTGGAGCGTGGTGGCGTGCGGGCCGGCGGCGCAGATGGAGGCGTAGCCGACGTGGTTGCCCTCGACGCGGGCGCGCAGGAAGAACGTGCCCTCGATATAGCGCTCGGAGGTGGCCTCGGCCTTGTCGAGGACCTTGACCACGTCCTCGAAGCCGCGCACGGTCGAGTCGACGGCCGCCTGCAGCTCGCCGATCTCGAACTCGTCCTTGACCAGGCGCTGCTCGCTGAGGAACGTCCGCAGCTCGGCGTCGCGCTCGCCGGTGACCTTGTCCGTCAGCGCCGCTTCGAGACCGGCGTCATGGCCGCGCACGATGCGCACCGGGCCGGTCGCGGCCCGCAGCGCGTCGGCGAGCTCGCGCACGTCCTTGGCCGGCAGGCCCAGCAGCTGCTCGGCCTCGGCGAGGCTGTGCCGGCGGCCGACCCACAGCTCGCCCTGGCCGTCCAGCCAGAACTCGCCGTTCTCCCGGTTGGAACGGGGCAGCAGGTACACGGTCGCGGTGTGGCCCTCGGCGCCGTCCGGCTCCAGGACCAGGACGCCGTCGTGGGTCTGGTCGCCGGTCAGATACGCGTACTCCGTGGCGGCGCGGAACCCGTACTCGGTGTCGTTGGAGCGGGTGCGCAGATTGCCGGCGGGGATGACCAGGCGCTCCCCGGGGAATCGAGCGGAGAGCTCGGCGCGGCGGCGGGCGGTGTGCGGCGCCTGCTCGATGGGCTCCAGGCCGCGCAGCTCGGTGTCGTCCCAGCCTGACCTCATGTTTTCGGTGAGCTCGTCGGAAATGCCTGTGTAAAGGCTGTTCTTCCGCTGCTTGATGGGCTGCTCCCCGGCCTCTGGGGTCTCCAGGGCCTCGGAAGTGGGCTCCTCGGTCACGTCATCCTCCTCGAGCTGGACCGGGTCCATGGTAGGTGGGGGGTGTGACAGCCGGGATGTGCATGATCCACCGGTGATCGCGGGCTATGGCCGGTTTCAGGTGGTTGGTGGCGGATCGGCTGGTGGATGGCGGGTCGGCGCGGTCAGTCGAAGCGGGCGACGAGCAGGACGACGTCCTCCGTGCCGTCGTCCGCGCCCGCGCCCTGGCCCGTCCCGCCGCTGGGGAGGACCGTGCGCAGCAGATGGTCCGCGAAACCGTCCGGGTCGCTCCGTACGGCCCTGGGGGCGCTCGCGGCGGCCGTGTGCAGCCGTGCGAAGGCCCGGTCCATGGGCTCTCCGGTGCGGTGGAGCAGCCCGTCGCTGTAGAAGAGGAGCGTTTCTCCGCGGCCCGGTTCGAGCTCCACGCTGGGCGCTTCCCAGCAGGAGAGCATGCCGAGCGGCGCGGACAGGGCGGTCTCCACGAACTCGGTGCGCCGCTCGCCGGTGATCAGCGGCGGGCAGTGTCCGGCCCCGGCCAGCACCACCCTGCGCGGTAGAGGCTCGTAGTAGGCGAAGAGCGCGGTCGCGGAGCGGGCGGGTTCGGTCAGCCGCAGCAGCAGTTCGAGGTCGGAGAGCACGGCCACCGGATCCTCGCCCTCCATCACGGCGTACGCGCGCAGGGACGCCCGCAGCCGCCCCATCGCGGCGACCGCGCTGGGTCCGGATCCGGTCACCCCGCCGACGGACAGGCCGAGCGCGCCGTCGGGCAGCGGCAGCGCGTCGTACCAGTCGCCGCCCCCGCGGGGAGCGGCGCGGTGGCGTACGGCGAGGCGGACTCCGGGGATCCGGGGCAGCCGCGTGGGCAGCAGCTCCTCCTGGACGGTCGCGACGGTGGCGCGGGCGCGGGCCAGCTCGACCAGCCGGGCGAGGTGCGCGGCGGCGTAGCGGCAGTACAGGCCCACGAGGTGGCGCTGGCGCTCCGCGGGCTCGGCCGGTTCGTCGTACAGCCACGCGGCCGCGCCGAGCCGCCCGAGGGGTCCGGTGGCGCCCGTGTGACTGTTCGAGGCGGTGCTGGGGTCGGCGAGCGGGTCCAGGGCCACGGCGTAGCTCGCGGAGTAGCCCAGGCGGGCGGCGACTTCGCGGTGGCGCGGGTCGAGTTCGGCCTCGCCCGGGATGTCGGGGTGGGCGACGCCGGGCCGCGGCTCGCCGTCCGGCTCGGGCAGCCCGTCCAGGAGGTGGCCGGCGGACGCGGTGCTGCGCGGGATCGTCTCGATATGGCCGAGGTCGGCGCGCCCGAGGCCGAGGCCGACGGTGGTGACCGGGCCGAGCCCGTCGGCCGGTTCCAGCGCGACCAGCCCGCGCCGGGCGCCGACGAGCGAGGCTCCGGCGCGCAGGAGTTCGTCCAGCGCGTCGTCCAGCGTGCCCGTAAGGGCGAGCCGCTCGGTGAGTTCGTGGAGGGTGGTGAGGTCCGAGAGCCACCCGGCCAGGTGGTCCTGGACCGCGGGATCGGGGGCGGGGTTGGGGGCGTGGGGCGGCGTGACGGGGTCGGAAGTGTGCGTGGGGGCGGGGAGGGAAGGATCGATTCCGGCCACTTTCGGCGGGTGAGGTGAGCTCATGGCCCACTGCCTTCGCACGCGGCCTCCGGCTTGCTCAATAGCATCGCAAACCCCCTGTCGTGCTGCGCCGCTACGGTGCCGCTACTGTCTCCAGATGTACACGCACCCGAGAGGCGATGTCCAGCATTGTCCCGGTGGTCTTGTTGGTGTCTGTGCTGAATTGAACTTGGCCGAAAAGAGGTCGTTACGTTGCCTATTTAGGGTCGACTGGCGTCATTCGACAGCGCGTCGTCTCCGCCGCGGCGGGTACACATTCGGAGAAGGGCAGGGGCAGTTGGGACCGCCCCGGAACCCCGTGGCCGGTCCAGGCGTCATAGACGGCAACGGCCGGCGCCCATCCCCGAGTGGCGAGGGAAGCACCACCGAAGACGGCAAGCGCCATGCGCGCGCCACCCTTCGCCACGTTCCACGCTCGGCCTGAGGCGTGATGCGCTGCCTTGTACGCGCAGTGACTTGTGATCCACGTGGTGTGACGGGCCGAACATCTCCGGACAGCGCCACGTAGTGCCATGTAGTGCGACGGAACAGCCCTCGGCGTTAACGGAAAGGAACGAGCGCTCATGCGCGAGATCCTCGGAAGGCGACGCAAGTTCTCGCTGCGGCGCGGTGCGCGATCGCCGCTGCTCCGTGCGGCGCTCACCTGCGCCACCGAGTGGCAGTGGCCCGTACTCCCCGGCGTGGGCCTGGCGCCCGGCAGCGGCCGGCCGCGCGAGTGCGGATGCCCCCAGCCGGACTGCGCGGTGCCCGGCGGCCACCCCTTCGACCCCGTACTCCTCGCGGCGACCACCGACCCGCGCATGGTGCGCTGGTGGTGGGCGAACCGCCCGACCGCGCCCGTGCTCCTGGCCACCGGAGGGCGCGGCCCATGCGCGGTGAGCCTGCCGGCGGTCGCCGGTATGCGGGCCCTGGACGCCATCGAGCGGTCCGGCGTACGGCTCGGCCCCGTGATCGCCACGCCCACCCGGTGGGCGCTTCTGGTGGCCCCGTACTCCCTCGAAGAGCTCGGCGATCTGCTGTACCGCCAGGACTGGGTGCCCAGCTCGCTGCGGTTCCATGGCGAGGGCGGCTATCTGGTGCTGCCCCCCTCGCAGATCGGCGCGGGCGGGGTGCGCTGGGAGCGGGCCCCGCTGCGCCGCGGGGGGCGGCCGTGGCTGCCCGAGGTCACCACGGTGGTGGACGCGCTGGTCGAGGCGAGCACCAGCGCACCCGACGGCGGCAGCCGGCTCGCCTACTGACGGCGCCTGCCGTGCCCCTGAGGCCCTCTGAGGCCCCCTGAGGTCTCCTGACACCGTCTGTACTCACGCCTCTGACGCCTCCCGGCGCGCCTGTCGACCCCGCCCCGCCGTACGTGCGTGCGCGGGGTCTTGGCGCGGCCCGGTGGCGCACGCGGCCCGGTGATGCGTCCAGGCCGTCCGGGGATGGTGCCCCGCCGCGTCGCCCGGGGATGGCGCCCACCACCGTGGTGACCTCGGGCAGCCACGGCCGCCCCCCGCGGCGCAGCGGGGGGGGGGGGGCCCCCCCCCGGCCGGGGGGGGGGGGCCCCCCCCCCCCCGCGGCGGGGGATGGACCCGCCCGGGGATGGCCCGCGGAACGCCGGAGAGGCGGCGAGCGGCGCCGCGGGTGCCGTCCCCGGGGCTCGGTGGCCGCGAGGCCGCCCGCGGCGCGGAGACGGCCGTGTGTGCCCTCGCGGTTGTGGTTGCGGTTGCGACGGGAGCGGTCCGCGGTCGCGAGGAGAACCGTCCGAGGTCGCGGCGGGAGAGGTCTGCCGAGGCCGCGCGGTACGGGAGTCAACTCACGGCACCGCGGGGGGCGTTGGCCGCCCCGTGCGCCTGCGCGGGGCGCGGGCCGTGGAGCGGACATGGAAGCGCCCGGTCGCTGGCGACGGGGGATGCACCAGCGACCGGGCTTTTAAAACCGTAACAAGAGATCGGCGGTTCGCAAATTCGATCGCGGATTTCCGGACGCGTAATTGCAGGGTGTAGCGGAGAGTTGTGAGCAGTGTCACGCGTACGGTCGCCCCGCGCCCGAGCCCGGTACGACCGTCAGCTGAGCGTCACCTGACGGTTGGTGAGACCGCCGCGCGCCCGCCGCTGTTCGGCGGTCAGCGGGGTGTCGGAGGCCAGCGCCTCGGCGAGCCGCTCCGCGAACGCCTCGGCGGGCTTCTCCGTCTCCTCCGCGCCCATCGCGCCGGGCAGGTCCCACACCGGCACGGTGAGGCCGTGCGCCCGGAAGGAGCCGACCAGCCGGGTGCCCTCGCCGAGCGAGGAGGCGCCCGCGGCGTGCAGCCGCGCGAGGGCGTCGAGCAGCCGCTCCTCCGGGTGGGACATCACCCAGCGCAGGTGGTTCTTCTCCGGCGTACGGCACCAGTACGCGGCCTCGACACTGGTGAGCCGGGCCGTCGGGATGGCGGCTGCGTTCGCCCGTTCGAGGGATGCGGCGACCTCACCGGTGGCGCTCGCGGCGTCCTCGAGCCAGAACTCGAACCCGTCGTGCAGGGTCGGCGAAAAAACGCCCTTCGGATCGAGCAGATCCTGCAGCCGCGGGCCCTCTCCGGCGACCCGTTCGGCGGCGACCGGCGTCCCCGGCTCGGCGGTCAGGGCGCGCTGCAGGGTGTCGGCCAGGTCGCGGCTGATGTCACCGGAGGCGGTGTCGTTCTGCAGGCCGAGCAGCACGGCGCCGTTGTCGCGGCGCAGCGCCGGCCAGGCCATGGGCAGCACGGTGGCGAGGGTCACGGACGGGACGTCCTCGGGCAGGCCCTCGACGAGGTTCAGCTCGACGGTCGCGGCGGGTACGAGCTCGCGCAGCGCGACCCAGTCGCATTCGCCGGGCAGCCCTTCGAAGGGGCGCTGCACCAGCTCGGTGACGGCGTGCGCGGCCTCCCGGCCGTGGCAGGCCTTGTAGCGGCGGCCCGAGCCGCACGGGCAGGGCTCGCGCGCCCCCACCACGGGGATCTCCGCGCTCGTGACCCGCGGTCCGGCCTTCGTCGTCTGGGGGCGGCGCTTCTTGCCCATGGCGTGGCTGTCTCCCGATCGTGCGGCTCGTGGCGTCCTCGTACGGCCGCGTGCGTCTCGTACGGCCGCGGTCGCTCCGTACGGCCCGTACGACTGGTACGGGCGGGAGCCTAGCCCTTTGGCCGAACCCAGTCGGCGAACCCCGTCGGCGAGGCCGACCGTATGCCTGGGCGAGTGCCCTGGGTGGGTGCCCTGGGTGGGTGCCCTAGGCGAGCTCGTCCAGATCGGCGAAATCGAGATCGGGGTCGAGATCGGGGCCGAGGCCGGGATCGAGATCGGGATCAAGGCCGGGATCGAGATCAGGGCCGAGATCGGGGCCGAGCCTCGGGAGGAGGGTGACGGGTGTGCTGAATCCGTCACGGAAGCCGTCATGGGCGGGAAGCGACGCCCATACGGTCACTTCCCCGGTGTCGTCGCGCACCCCCCAGGCCTCGGCCAGCGACGTGATGATGTTGAGCCCGCGGCCGCCACGCGCAGTGATCGAGGGATTGGCCGGAACCGGCCTTGTCGGTCCGCCGCCATCGGTCACTTCGACGGTCAGCCGGCCGTACTCGTCGACGTGCCAGGCCGCCCGGACGGTCCCGTCGCCAGCGTCGGAGCCCAATGGCCGGCCATGTCGCCATGCGTTGCTGAGTAGTTCCGAAAGGATCAGTACCGCATCGTCTATGACCGAATCCGATACCCCAGTCCTGCTCAAATCGTCACGCATCCGGTGCCGTGCCGCACCTACGCCCGCAGGACCATGGGGTACGGCCATGGTCGAAGACGTCGGCACCTGCCGTGCCACCACCAACGCCACCCCCGAGACCTCCTTAGCCCCACGCCACGGGATGGATGCCCCGCAGGGCTGGAGCAGAAACAGGCCATGTGGCATCTGGTGACGCACTCGTCACGATCAAATACGTACCGAACGCGCCGGTGCACGCCTTGTAATGCCCATTATGAGCGTCCGAGTTGGGACAGTACCTGTTTGGGGCGGTTCGTAATCACCGCGTCGACGCCCAGATGAGCGCACAGTTCGACATCGGCCGGATCGTCGACGGTCCATACGTGCACTCGGTGCCCCGCGCGGTGCAGGCGCGCCACGTAGTCGGGGTGATTGCGTACGATCCGGATGCTCGGCCCCGCGATGCGCACCCCGCGCGGCAGCGCGCCGTCCCGGTGGCGTGGCAGCAGGAACTGCATCAGATAGACCGTGGGGACCGCGGGGGCCGCCGCGTGCACCCGGTGCAGCGAGCGCGCCGAGAAGCTCATGACGCGTACGCGCGAGGGCTCGCCGGGCGGCGGGGAGTCGAGGCCGTAGCGGCGGAGCAGGTCGAGCAGCCGCTGCTCGACCTGGCCGGCCCAGCGGGTCGGGTGCTTGGTCTCGATGGCCAGCTCGATGCGGCGTCCCGCGTCGGCGACGAGCTCCAGGAGCCGTTCGAGGGTGAGGACCGCGGTGTTGTCGCGGCTGTCGCGGTCCGGCTCCTCCTTGTCGCTCGCCTGCCCCTTCCAGGAGCCGAAGTCGAGGGCGGCGAGATCGGCCAGCTCGAGCGTGGAGACGGCGCCCCGGCCGTTGGAGGTGCGGTCGACGCGGCGGTCGTGGACGCAGACCAGGTGCCCGTCCGCGGTCATCCGGATGTCGCATTCGAGCGCGTCGGCGCCGTCCTCGATGGCCCGGCGGTACGCGGCCAGGGTGTGCTCGGGGACGTCCTCGGAGGCGCCGCGGTGGGCCACGACGGAGGGGGTGTGCGGACCGGGGCGGATGTCCCGGTCCGGGCGCTCATAGGTCACCGCGTTATGGTGCCACCGCCCGGTGCGGGGCGTCGCAGGAGGTCCCGTCCACCGCCGCGCGGATTGGCGGCGGTCCGCTTTGTCCGGGATAAAGGTTGGTAGCCCACGGGGCCACCGCTCCTTACAGCGGTCTGACGCGCGGTGGGAAAAGCTTACGTCGGACATTCGTAAGCGTGGGTCGCCGAAGCAAACTGTCGTGCACATGAGGAGAGAGCTGTGAGCACCGAGAACGAGGGCGCTGCCGTTCCGCCTGAGGCCGGGTCGCGTCCGGCACCTCCGACGCCGCACCCCGACCCCGCCGTGCCCCCGGCGCCAGACTTCAAGCCGGCGGTCGGCGCGGCCCCGGACGTCGCGGCCGGGCCAATAGGCCCGCCGGGCGAGTCGGCGGCGGGGTCCCGCCTGCCCGAGCCCGCGCCCCCGGCCCCCACGCCACCCGTGGCCCCGCCCGCCTCGCCCCCGGCCGTCGCGGCCGACGGCGCCCCCGTCACCTCCGGCGCCGGACACCCCCTCCCCGACCCGGCCGCGGGCTCCGGCGGTACGGCGGCGTGGTGGGCCGAAGGCGGCGGCCAGCCCCCCCAGGACGGCCCGCAGGCCCTCCACGGCTCCCCCGGCGGCCCGGCCGACCCCTGGGGGACCGTTCCCGCCCCGCCCTCCCAGCCCCCGGCGCGCAAGCGCTCCGGCGGGCTCGTCGCCGCCCTCCTGGCCGCCGTCCTCGTCGCCGGAGGCATCGGCGGCGGCATCGGCTACTGGGCCGCAGACCAGAGCGACGGCAGCGACTCGACCACGATCTCGGCCCTCGGTAACCCGGAGTCGGAGAGCCGTACCCCCGGCTCCGTCTCCGACATCGCGGGCAAGACCCTGCCGAGCGTGGTCACCATCGAGGCCCAGGGCAGCAACGGCGAAGGCGGCACCGGCACCGGCTTCGTCTACGACACACAGGGCCACATCCTCACCAACAACCACGTCGTCGCCTCCGCCGCCGACAACGGCAAGCTCACCGCCACGTTCTCCAACGGCAAGCGATACACCGCCGAGGTCGTCGGCCGCGCCCAGGGCTACGACGTCGCCGTCGTCAAGCTGAAGAACGCCTCGGGCGCCAAACTCACCCCGCTCCCGCTCGGCAACTCCGACAAGGTCCAGGTCGGCGACGCCACCGTCGCCATCGGCGCCCCCTTCGGCCTCTCCGGCACCGTCACCACCGGCATCGTCAGCGCCAAGAACCGCCCGGTCGCCTCCAGCGACGGCGGCGGCGGCAACGCCTCGTACATGAGCGCCCTGCAGACCGACGCCTCCATCAACCCCGGCAACTCCGGCGGCCCCCTGCTGAACGGCGACGGCGGCGTCATCGGCATCAACTCCGCCATCCAGTCCGCGGGCAACGGCGGCGGCCTCGGCGGCGAGACCCAGCAGTCCGGCAGCATCGGCCTCGGCTTCGCCATCCCCATCAACCAGGCCAAGCACGTCGCCCAGCAGCTGATCAAGACCGGCGAGCCCGTCTACCCGGTGATCGAGGCCACGGTCAACATGAAGGACACCGGCGACGGCGCCACCATCGCGGGCAACGGCGCCGGCGGCAGCCAGGCGGTCGTCCCCGGCGGCCCGGCCGACAAGGCCGGCCTGAAGGCCGGCGACGTCATCGTCAAGCTCAACGACACGGTGATCGACAGCGGCCCGACCCTGATCAGCGAGATCTGGACCCACAAGCCGGGTGACAAGGTCACCATCACCTACAAGCGCGACGGCAAACAGTCCACGACCGAGGTCACCCTGGGACAGCGCAAGGGTGACAGCTGACGCGCTAGGCTGATCCCCGCGCCGCCCCAGGCGGGCCCGGCGCGAGGAGGCTTGCCCGAGCGGCCTAAGGGAACGGTCTTGAAAACCGTCGTGGCAGCGATGTCACCGAGGGTTCAAATCCCTCAGCCTCCGCCGCTATATGGCCCCTGACCTGCAACCGAGGTCGGGGGCCTTCGCCTTGTCCACTGCCCGCTGTTGGCCGCTGTTGGCCGTGGTTTCCCGCTCGACCGGGCACGCGGGGGGCACGTGCCCGAGTCGGTGGAGCGGCTTTGGCCGGTGTCCTGCCGGGATCGGGATGCCGTACGAGCCGGACAGCCTGCGCCGGAGCTGGGACGGGGCCTGAGTCGAACCGGCGACCTTTCGCTTTTCAGGCGGGGTGGGGTGCTTCCTGGTGGCCGTTTCGCCTGGCTCGGCGGTCCGCTGACGTCCCGCTGGTGGCGTGGGCGTACGGGGCCGTTGGTGTCACGGCTGGCGTCAGGCGGCCTCTTCGTCCCGAACTACCGGCGTTGGCGATTCACCCTTCACCTCGCGGTCCCATCCGGAAGCGTTTGCAAGGGAGACGGGAAGGGACCACAGTCGGGAGGGAAGGGAGGAGTGCACCATGATCGTCCTTGCGATCTTTCTTCTCATCATCGGGACGATCTTGATCCTTATCGGGATGATCTTGACTGTCCTCGGGGCGCTCCTGATCCTTATGGGGGCAGCCTTGGTCGCCATCGGGATTTATTTGCTCATCCGGAAAGCACTGAGGCACTGACAGCGTCACTATCGGTAGATTGTCGTATGCGAGCCATAGGGCCGGATCGAGCCGAGACGAGAGGCTGGCGGCGCCCCGATGGGCAGGTCGAGGGCCTGTCTTCTTGCACCATGGAGCGGACGTGGTTCCTGGCGTCCAGGTGGAGCGCGCCACTGTACGAACGACCTGGACGCCAGGGGCCGCGTCCGCTCGGCTCTGCCTGGGACGACGGCGACGGGATGGGAGCTCCCACGCGCCTGCGAGTCGGTGAGGCGTTCGCCCTCCGGCGCGTGGATATCGATGTGTCCGGCGGCTTCGTCATGGTTGACGAGAACCTGGCCGAAGCGAACGGCACCCTGGTCTTCGACACCCCGAAGTCGCATCAGAAGCGGCTCCTTCGCGTTGGCCCTTCGCAAGGCGCAGCGGCTCGGCCGGCACCTGGAGCCTCTGCCCGTTGGGGGTGACGCGGTCCTGTTCACCACGCCGGGCGGCAAGCCGCTTCGCTGCAACCAGTGGCGCAAGGCGTACTTCGACCCCGCCGTGTCGGCGGCCGGGCTGACCGACGTGACTCCGCATGACCTCCGGGCCTCGCACGGAACTTGGGTCGCCGACCGGTACGGCGTGATGACCGCTGCCCACCGGCTCGGCCACTCGAACGCGAGCGTCACCACCCGGCACTACGCCCGGCCGGTCGCCGGTCGCGACGACCAGGTCGCCGAAGCGGCCGACTCCTGGCTCGGCGGGCACGAGCACGAGCCTGGGGCACGTAGCGGGCACGATGACGATGACGACGGCCCCGCCGGGATGCTCGCGCCCGTTTAATCTGCGGCGGAGCGTCCCGCCCGGCAAACCGCCGAGAGATCTTGAAAACCGTCGTGGCAGCGATGTCACCGAGGGTTCAAATCCCTCAGCCTCCGCCCAGGTGAGAGAACGGACAGGTCAGAAGGGGCGCCCCGACCCAAGGGGCGCCCCTTCTGCGTTGGCGTTGTCTCACTCCGGCCGCCCGAATCCGACCTTTGACCAGCGCGTGTGGACCAGCTGTAGACCAGATCGGGCGCGATCGCTGCACTTATACGCCCGACGGGCCCGACGGGCCCGACGTACGCGACGGCTCGCTACGGCGAGGACCCTTTCCTCCACGCGACGGCGGTCCGCGACAAGACGACGGGCGCGGTCACCGTCTTCGCCGTCCCTCCGCACCGCCCTGGAGCCTCTCTCCAGGGACGCCATCCGCATGGCTTGAGAAGGGGGGCGGAACGGCCGAGGGGGGGCGGGCCCCCCCGCGGCCCCCCCGCCCACCAAAAGGGGGGTTGTTATTGTGGTTTTTTTTAAAATAAAAAAAGGAAAAGATAATTTTAGAGGGGT
>NZ_JBHWES010000057.1:65105-80827 GCF_042734105.1 Streptomyces sp. NPDC059679
GGAACGGCCGCCGCCGTTCCCGCTCGTCACTCAACTGGGCGATTTCTAGTGGTCGTTGAAGTACACGTAATACTCGGAATCTGAATTGTCCGAGGGCTCCTTCGAGACCGAGAAGCCAATGTCGTGGTTTTCCGGAAGGTTGTACACGCCGCCGTCCGACGCGTGCCGGTAACTGCACTTCCCGTCGTTCGTGGCATCGGTGAGGCTGTACAAGAACTTGCCGGTCATGTGGTCGTAGACGTTCACCCACGCCTTCTTGCCGTCGGACTTGGTGTCGCAGACCTTCACATGGTCGCCGTTCTCCTCGAAATAGGCCGCCGCGGCCTTGCCGCCGTCATACAGCGGACCGTGGTCCCAGGTGATCGCCTGAGCAGAGCCCGGCGCCATGGCCACTGCGAACGCTGCCATGGCCAGTGCGGATACTCCGCCCTGAACGATTCTCTTGATGCGCAATTCATTCTCCCCTGGTTCTGCGGTTACGGCCGTATGAGGCTAACGGCAGAAGACGGGTTCTTTGCTGGCCGGATCGCTTGTAAGGCGAACTTAACGAGAAGGCGTGACAATTCGCGGATACTTTTCCCGGCGTTGAACGCTTTTAGCGCCTAACGGCCATGGGGGGATGATCAGGACTTATGGAGCGGGGCGCAGCTGTCCGCCTCGTCCGCGACGGTGAGGGTGGCGGTGAGCGGGATACCCGCCTTGCCCGTGCTCCCCGCCGTCCGTCCAGGCGGAGCCGACGCGGGGAGTGCTGCCGGACAGCACCGGTTCGCCCCAGCCCTCGTCCGGCAGCGTGCAGGCCGACGCGCACAGGTCCGTCACCTCGGCGGGGCGCCCTTCTGTGCGCACCCTGTACGCACGGAAGAGGGCCCGAACGCCCCCTCCGTCCGCGATCTGGCCGAAATCGTATGGTGCCTGCCGTCGTTGCTGGTCACGGCCGGGAAATGAGGCGCGATCCGGCGGCTCCTCGCGAGATTGAGCCGAAAGTGGGCTTTTAGCTGAAGCTAAAGGTGGGATCCTGACAGTGTGAAGTGTGGAGTGAGGCCAGGAAGGCGACGCGCTTAGTTTGGAGTGATGCATCTTGCCGTGGAAGAGCAAGGGTGTGAAGGCGGAGGCCGCCGATGCCGCCGGTGCGCGGCTCGCTCGGCAGGCCACCGTGGAGGTGGCCGGGATGTTGGGCAAGCGCGACATGAGCCGGGCTGACCTTGCCAGGCTGATGGGTGTGAGCCCGGGCCGGGTGAGTCAGATCCTCTCCGGTGACGAGAATCTGACGCTGCGCAGCCTCGCCGCCGTGGCAGAGGCGCTTGAACTCGACGTGAGAATCAGTTTCGCCGAGCCCAAGGCCGTCCCGCAGGACGTGACCACGATGCGGCACGGCGGTTCCGACGCGTACGTCTATACCCATTGAAGAGGGGTCGGGACGGGCGCGTCACAGATGTGGCGCGGGGGCCTCGGCGAGCGGTTCGACGGCCATCGCCGTCTGCCGGATCCGCATGAGGTCCCTGTCGCCGCTGCGCTTCCCGTGCTTGTAGCCGAATTTGAGCATCAGCACGCAGGCTTCCTTGGCCTTGGCCAGGGCCTGCCGGCAGTCCTCCGCCTCCTCTTTCGTCCGGCTGTGCAGCTCTTTGGGGAAGTCCTCAAGCTCTCGCTGCCGTCTGCGCGCCTCGACTTCGGCCTCGATCTTCGTGGCCTCGTCCAGTAGCGCTTCCACGTCTTTGTACAGATCGTCGATGGCCGCCTTGTCCTTGGGCTGCAGGGCACAGCCGCGCAGGTGCGCGCTGGCGTCGAAGGCGAACATGCGGAGCTGTGCGACATCCTGGAAGTCCCGGACCATCCGTTCGCAGTGGCAGTACATGTCGTGGACCAGCCGCCGTTCGAGATGGCCGAGCAGCACGGCGATCCCCAGGGTGATCACAGCGACGAACGGCGGGGTGGACTGCTGGTTCTGCTGCTGGCGGACCCGCGGGGCCAGCGCGCCCCCGGCGGCGGCCGCGGCCACGGCGGGCGGTACGTCGGCGGCGTGGGGCAGTAGGAGTGTGATGGTGATCAGCGCCGCGGCGCAGGTGCAGGCCATGATCGTGCCGCACAGTGCCATCGACCGCGTGGTCCCCAGCAGTCGGCCCTTCTCGGCGAACCGGTACACCAGCGAGATCCAGGTGACCAGCGCGCAGAGCCCCATGGGTAACACGAAGTGTGCGAACCACCCCTGTGCATAGAGCTCGTGCACGGCTCCCCCTGGTCCCGCCTTGGTGTCGCTGTCACGGTCGCCGAGCGTCCGGTCATGGGGAGAGCGGGAAACCGGATTCACTGTCCGCCTGGGTGCGGAAGCGCCGACCAGTGGCCGTGCCATCCCCTCACGGAGCGTCTCGTCGCGCCCTCACGATAGTCCCACTGAAACGCGTAGCGCACAGGTCACTTTCTGTACAACTTGGCATCATGGCGGCGGTGTCGGCGCCGAGGGTGGCCGAAAGTAAGAGGTAGGCGAGCCCTTTTAAACGTTCCGCGCGCCCTCGCCACGCGCGCTGCGCTCACGCACCTCAATCATGCTTGCGTGGTAATGGGCCGGATTGTGTGGTTCGCCGGTGATCGGCTGGGCAAGTCTGGTTGCGCGTCTCTCCGAGTCTTGTCGACCGTGGAGGAAGTGATTCATTGATTCCAGGGGACGGTTGAGGTCATACGGCCGTGCGGTGGTACTGGGGTGCCGCCGCACCGCCTTGTCCGCGGTCGTGCGACCTTGACAGCGCCGAATTATCTGACGGATAGTCAGAAAGCTTTCGGCCCGGATGTGCGACGCCGTCGAGCGAAGGGGAGACCGCTGCCCATGCACCTCGCCCCCACCCCCCGCCAGCGGCGGCTGCGCGAGGAACTCCGCGGCTACTTCCGCGATCTGATCAGTCCCGAGACGCGCGCCGCGCTGCCGAATGACCCGGCCCTGCAGCGGCAACTGCTGCGGCGCATCGGCGCCGACGGTCTGCTGGGGCTCGGCTGGCCCGTCGAGTACGGCGGCCAAGGGCGCGGCCCTGACGAGCAGTTCGTCTTCTTCGACGAGGCGTACCGGGCGGGCGCTCCGGTCTCCATGGTCACGCTCAACACCGTCGGCCCGACGTTGATGAAGTACGGCACCGAGGAGCAGAAGCGGACCTTCCTGCCGCGCATCCTCGGCGGCGAAGTCGTCTTCGCCATCGGCTATTCGGAGCCGGAGGCCGGCACGGACCTCGCCTCCCTGCGCACCAGAGCCGTGCGGGAGGGCGACGAGTGGCTGATCGACGGGGCAAAGACCTTCACCAGCAACGCGCACAACGCCGACTGGATCTGGCTGGCCTGCCGCACCGACCCGGCGGCCCGCAAACACGAAGGCATCTCCATCATCCTGGTGCCGACCGACACTCCCGGTTTCTCCTGGACGCCGATCGAGACGGTGGCGGGGCTGACCACCACGGCGACGTACTACGACTCGGTCCGCGTCCCGGCCGACCGCCTCGTGGGTGAGGAGAACGGCGGCTGGGGACTGATCACCAACCAGCTCAACCACGAGCGGGTCGCGCTCGCCGCCATCGGTATGCAGGCCGAGGACTTCTACGAGGCGGCGCTCGCCCACGCCCGCACGCCGGATCCGCAGACCGGTGTACGCCCCGCCGACCAGCCCTGGGTGCGGTCCCGGCTCGCGGAGGCGCACGCCCGGCTGGCGGCCACCCGGCTGCTCAACTGGCGGCTGGTGGGGGATGTGGGGACGGGGACGCTGAGCCCGGGCGATGCGAGCGGAGTCAAGTTCGCGGGAACCGAAAGCGCCGTCGAGGTGTACAGGATGTGTCAGGAGATTGTGGGGGAAGCGGGGCTGATCCGGGCGGCATCGCCGGGCGCGTTCGGCGACGGCGAGCTCGAGCGGATGAACCGGGCCGCGCAGATCAACACCTTCGGGGGCGGTGCGAGTGAGGTACAGCGGGAAATCGTGGCCACGATGCGGCTCGGCATGCGGCGGGGACAGCGATGACCGGTGAGCGGACGGTCGGTGAGGGGGGCGCTGGTGAGCAGATGGCTGGTGGCGGCTCCCGCACTGATGACTTTTACGGCCGGCTGCGGGCGTACGTGGGCCGGGCGGCTGCGTCCGGGGGCGAGGGCAAGGATCCGGTCAACGAGCCGATGATCAGGCACTGGTGCGAGGCGATGGGCGACGCCAACCCCGCCTATCCGGCCATCGCACCGCCGACGATGCTGCAGGTGTGGACGATGGGCGGGCTGTCCGGCCACGTGGGCGGCTCGGCTCGGTCCGAGGCGTACGACGAGCTGTTGGCCCTCCTCGACGGGGTGGGCTGCACCTCGGTTGTCGCCACGGACTGCGAGCAGGAGTATCTGCGCCCTTTGCGGCCGGGTGATCGGATCACCTTCGACGCGGTGATCGAGTCGGTCTCGCCCCGCAAGACCACCAAACTGGGCTCCGGCCATTTCGTCACGACGCGTATGGACATCCGGGCGGGTGGGGAGCTGGTCGGAAAACACCGCTTCCGCATCCTCAAGTACGCCCCGGCGCGGCGGACATCGGCGGCGAAGGAGCGGACGGCGAAGGAGCGGACAGCCGAGGTGAAGGAGGCGAGACGGCCGCGCCCCGTGATCAACCGTGACAACGCCGGCTTCTGGGCCGGGGTCGCCGAGCACAGACTGCTCATCCAGCGCTGCACGGACTGCGGGACACTCCGCTTCCCCTGGCTCCCCGGGTGTGGTGCGTGCGGTTGCCAGGAGTGGGAGACGGTCGAGGCGTCGGGCGCCGGGACGGTGTTCAGCTATGTCGTCATGCACCACCCGCCGTTCCCGGCATTCGACCCTCCGTACGCCGTAGGCCTGATCGAGCTCGCGGAAGGGGTGCGGATGATCAGCAACATCACGGGGGTGCCGCACGACAAGGTCCGCATCGGCATGCCCGTCGAGCTGGAATTTCTCCGCGTGGACGCCGACTTGGAGCTTCCCGTCTTCCGAGGGGCGGTGGCCTGATGGACTTCGCGCCCACCGAGGAGCAGCGAGCCGCGCGCGAGCTGGCGGCCGAGATCTTCGGCGACCTGTCCACCCACGAGCGGCTGTCCGCCCTCGGCACCGGCACGGACGCCGAGCTGTGGAAGGCGCTGTGCGCCGCGGGGCTTCCGGCCGCTGTGGAGGAGATCGGCCTGGTTGGGCTCGTTCTGCTGCTGGAGGAGCAGGGCAGGACCACTGCCCAGGTGCCGCTCGCGGTGACATGTGCGTACGGAGTGCTGCCGGTGGCCGTCCACGGCACGGCGGAGCAGCGAGACCGGCTGCTGCCCGCCCTGCGGGAGGGCACCGCGGTGGCGACGGGCGCGTTCGGCTCGGGGGTGGCCACCGCTCGTCGGACGGCGCATGGATGGCGGCTGAGCGGCGCCTTCCCCGCCGTGCCCTGGCTCCGGGCGGCGACCCATGTCCTGGTGCCGGCCGATGTCGTGGTGTGGGCCCATGAGGCGGGGGCGGGCCATGAGGCGGAGGCGGCCCAGGGTACGGGCGCGGGCCCCGCGGCCTCTGCGGGGTTACGGGCGGAGCCGCGCTGCTTCCTGGTCGACGTCCACGCCGCCGGGACCGAAGCCGCCGGGACCGAAGCCGCCGGGACCGAGGCGGACGGGACCGCCGCGGACGGGGTCGGCGCCGCTCTGGTCGAGGCCGTTGAGACCACCGCGCCGTGGGCGGCGGGCCGGCTGACCTTGGACGGCGCGCCCGCCGAGTTGCTTGGTGGCGAGGGGACCCATGCCGATGTGCTCGGTCGGGCCCGCACCGTGTTCGCCGGGCTGCAGGCCGGGGTCTGCCGGGGCTCGCTCGACCGGGTGGTCCACCACACCGCGGTCCGCGAGCAGTTCGGCCGCCCACTCTCCACCCATCAGGGCGTGCTGATGCGCGCGGCGGACGCTCATATGGACACCGAGGCCATCCGGGTCACGGCGTACGAGGCGGCCTGGCGCTACGACCAGGGCCTGCCCGCCGCCGCCCATGCGCTCACCACGGCCTGGTGGGCCTGTGAGGCGGGCAAGCGAGTGGTGCATTCGGGCCAGCATCTGCACGGCGGCATCGGCGCCGATGTGGAGCACCCGGTCCACCGGCACTTTCTGTGGGGCCGGCAGCTGGACGCATATCTCGGACCGGCGCCCGCGCTCCTGGCCGAGCTGGGCGATGAGCTGACGGGGGTGGCCGGATGACGGTCCGCGTCGGCGACGAGCTGCCACCGCTGCGTATTCCGATCACCCGGACCCTCATCGTCTCCGGCGCGATCGCCTCCCGCGATTACCAGGACGTCCACCACGATGCCGAGGCGGCCAAGGAGAAGGGCTCCCCGGACATCTTTATGAACATCCTGACGACCAATGGCCTGGTCGGCCGGTACATCACGGATCACTTCGGGCCGCACGTCCGGCTCCAGAAGGTCGCCATCCGGCTCGGCGCACCCAACTACCCCGGGGACGAGATGCTGCTGACCGGGCAGGTCACGGCGGTCACCGACGGCACCGCGGAGGTCTCGGTGACCGGGCGCAACGGCATCGGAAACCACGTCATGGGCAAGGTCACCGTGCGGCTGTCCCTGGATTTCCCAGAGAGTGCGACGGACTCCCCACAGCGCGCGACGGACTCCGCACAGCGTGACGCGGACTCCGCACAGCGCGAGGCGGACTCTCCGCGGGGGGAGGCACGATGAGCGTCCGCGGAGCCGACACGCTCGGCGGCCGGGCGGCCGTCGTGGGCATCGGGGCCACCGAGTTCTCCAAGGACTCCGGCCGTAGCGAGCTGAAACTGGCCGTCGAGGCCGTGCAGACCGCCCTGGACGACGCCGGGCTCACCCCCGCCGATGTCGACGGGCTGGTCACCTTCACCATGGACACCAGCCCCGAGATCACCGTGGCGCAGGCGTGCGGCATCGGCGAGCTCTCGTTCTTCTCCCGCGTCCACTACGGCGGGGGAGCGGCCTGTGCCACCGTCCAGCAGGCCGCGCTCGCCGTGGCCACGGGCGTCGCCGACGTCGTGGTTTGTTACCGCGCGTTCAATGAGCGTTCCGGCCGCCGCTTCGGGTCCGGGGTGCAGCACCGCGAGCCGTCGGCCGAAGGCACCGCGCTCGGCTGGGCGCTGCCCTTCGGCCTGCTGACCCCCGCCTCCTGGGTTGCCATGGCCGCGCAGCGCTATCTGCACAGCTACGGCCTGGTTCCGGACGTCTTCGGCCATGTGGCCGTCATGGACCGCTGCCACGCCGCCACCAACCCGGCCGCGTACTTCTACGGCAAGCCGATCACCCTCGCCGACCACGCCGCCTCCCGCTGGATCGTCGAGCCGCTGCGGCTGCTGGACTGCTGCCAGGAGACCGATGGCGGCCAGGCCCTCGTGGTCACCAGCGTCGAGCGGGCGCGCGATCTGCCGCGTCCGCCCGCCGTGATCACCGCCGCGGCGCAGGGCGCGGGCCGGGGGCAGGAGCAGATGACAAGCTTCTACCGGGACGATCTGACCGGCCTGCCCGAGATGGGAGTGGTCGCGCGCCAGCTGTGGCGCAGCAGCGGGCTGACCCCTGACGACATCGACGTGGGCATCCTCTACGACCACTTCACGCCGTTTGTGCTGATGCAGCTGGAGGAGTTCGGCTTCTGCGGGCGGGGTGAGGGCCCGGGCTTTGTCGCCGACGGCGCGCTGCCGCTCAACACCCATGGCGGCCAGCTCGGCGAGGCATATCTGCACGGGATGAACGGAATAGCCGAAGCGGTCCGCCAGATACGCGGCACCTCCGTGAACCAGGTTCCGCACGCGGCCCGCGTCCTGGTCACGGCGGGCACTGGGGTACCGACATCCGGGCTGCTCATCGGGGCAGACGGCTGAACCACGCGCGTGTCTGCGGGCCCGGTCCCCCCACCGGCACTTTGACTCCTCATATGGACCGAAGAAAGAAGATCAGATGGAAGATCGTCGGATGTGCGATCGGCCTGTCCGCGACGCTGGCCACGCTGATCGTCGGCGCCCCTTCCGCCGCCTCCTCCCCGGCGGCAACCCCCGCCTCCTCCTCAGGGGCAGCCCGCGGCTTCTCCCCGGCGGTGGCCCTCCCCGACCCACGGCCGCTGGGCGCCAAGGTCTTCCAGGGCTGGGCCCTCGACACCTGCCATGCCCCCTCGCTCGCGACCCTGCGCGCCTGGAGCAGCTCCAAGTACCGGGCGGTCGGCGTCTACTACGGCGGCCGTGGCCGGGCCTGCCCGAACCAGCCGAACCTCACCGTCTCCTGGATGCGGGGGACCCGCGACATCGGCTGGCGGGTGCTGCCCATCTACGTGGGCTCCCAGTCCCCCTGCGTCCGCAACACGAACAAGAAGCACGTCACCATCGGCAGCAAGCCCACCTCGCAGGGGCGCGAGGAAGGCAAGGACGCGGTCAAGCGCGCCAAGGCGCTGGCCATCAAGAAGCGCAGCGCGCTCTACCTCGACATGGAGGCGTACGACCAGACGCGCACCAGCTGTGCCAAGACCACTCTCTCCTTCATTCGCGGCTGGTGCCGTGAAGTGCGTTCACACGGCTACTTTCCGGGCTTCTACAGCAGCGCCGAGTCGGGGGTGCTGCATCTGGAGAAGGCCCGGGAGGCCGGTAAACACCACCTCCCCTCCGTGATGTGGTTCGCGCGGTGGAGCGGGAAGGCGTCGCTGTCCGGTGAACCGGTCCTGCCCAAGAGCGCCTGGCATCCGCACCGCCGTATCCACCAGTACGTAGGCAATGTCACCGAGGAGCACGGCGGCCGGACCCTGCATATCGACCGCAACAAGGTCGACGCACCCGTGGCGATCATCGGCTGACTCCCCCGCCCCATCCCACCCTTGGGGTACAACCCTGACGTCGTCTGCGCCGCTCCTCCCCCCGCAGGAGGTGGTGCCAGCCCTACCCCTACAACCTGAGGCTGAGGCGGCTTCGGCACTTACGGCCGATCCCCGGCCCGTGGCCCGCTCCTAGCGTGGGAGGTATGACCACGAGTGTGTGCAACGGCGCGTCCACCGCCGCGTTCCCGTGCTTCGCGTCGTATGTGCGGGCGCGCGGGCCGGTGCTGCTGCGCACCGCCCGCGCGTTGAGCGCGAACGCCTGGGACGCGGAGGACCTGCTGCAGACCGCGCTGGCCAAGACGTATCTCGCGTGGGAGCGGATAGAGGACCACAACGCGCTGGACGGCTATGTCCGCCGGGCGCTGGTGAACACGCGGACCTCGCAGTGGCGTAAGCGCAAGGTCGACGAGTTTGTGTGCGAGGAGTTGCCCGAGCCGGATCCGGTCCCCGCTCCGGACCCGGCCGAACAGCAGGTGTTGCGGGACGCGATGTGGCGCGCGGTGCTGCGGCTGCCGGACCGGCAGCGGGCCATGGTCGTCCTCAGGTATTACGAGGACCTGAGCGAGGCTCAGACTGCCGAGGTGCTGGGAGTGTCCGTGGGCACGGTCAAGAGCGCCGTCTCGCGCGCCCTCGGCAAACTGCGCGAGGACCCGGCCCTCACCCGGGCTGCCTGAGCCGCCGGCTCGAGCCACCTGCTTGAGCCGCCGGCTTGAGAAACCGGCTTGAGAAACCGGCTTGAGCCATCTGCCCGGGCCAGGGGAGCGGGTCCGGTGTGGTGACCACCTGGTAGTGACATACCGCCCGGTCGGCTGCACAATCGGCGGACACCTTGACCCGCGCGTAAACCCGCACCCTGGAGGCCCCGGTGTTCAGCACGATGCAGGACGTACCGCTGACCGTGACCCGCATCCTCGTCCATGGGGCGCTCGCGCATGGCAAGGCTCAGGTCGTCACCTGGACCGGTGACGGCGAGCCGCAGCGCCGTACCTTCCACGAGGTAGGTCTGCGGTCCATCCAGCTCGCGAACGCTCTGCACGATGAGCTCGGCGTCGAAGAGGGCCAGGTCGTGGGCTCGCTCATGTGGAACAACTGTGAGCATCTGGAGGCGTATCTGGCGGTGCCCTCGATGGGCGCCGTACTGCACACCCTCAATCTGCGTCTGCCCGCCGCCCAGCTGACCTGGGTCGTCAATCACGCCGCCGACCGCGTGATCATCGTCAACGGTTCGCTGCTGCCGCTGCTCGCCCCGCTTCTGCCGGGGCTGAAGTCCGTCGAGCACGTGGTCGTCGCCGGGCCGGGAGACCGTTCCGTACTGGACGGCTGCCGGGCCACCGTCCACGACTACGAGGAGCTGATCGAGGGCCGTCCCGTGCGCTACCCGTGGCCCGTCATCGACGAGCGCCGGGCCGCGGCGCTGTGCTACACCTCCGGCACGACCGGCGACCCCAAGGGCGTGGCCTACAGCCACCGTTCGATCTATCTGCACTCGATGCAGATCAACAGCGTTGAGGGCTTCGGCATGTCGGGGAAGGAGATGGTGTTGCCTGTGGTGCCGATGTTCCACGCGAACGCGTGGGGCACCACGCACTCCGCCTTCATGACGGGCGCCTCCATCCTGATGCCCGACCGCTTTCTGCAGCCCGGACCGCTCGCCGACATGATCGAAGCGGTCCGGCCGACCGTCAGCGCCGCCGTCCCCACCATCTGGCAGGGGCTGCTGGCCGAGCTCGACGCGAGGCCGCGAGACGTGTCCAGTCTGCGCGAGGTCTACATCGGCGGGGCGGCCTGCCCGCCATCCCTGATGAGGGCGTTCGAGGAGCGGCACGGCATCCGGGTCGTGCACGCGTGGGGCATGACGGAGCTCTCGCCGCTCGGGTCCGTGGCCCATCCGCCCGCTGGCCTCACGGCGGAGGAGGAGTGGCGGTACCGGGAGTCCCAGGGCCTGTTCCCGGCTTCGGTGGAGTACCGGCTGACCTCGGCCGACGGCGAGCTCGTGCCCTTGGACGGCACATCGGTGGGCGAGCTGGAGGTGCGCGGCCCGTGGATCGCGGGCGCGTACTTCGGCGGGGCCGAGGGCGAGCCCTTCCGCCCGGAGGACAAGTTCACGCCGGACGGCTGGCTGAAGACCGGCGATGTCGGCGCCATAACGGAGGACGGCTTCCTGACGCTGACGGACCGGGCCAAGGACGTCATCAAGTCGGGCGGTGAATGGATTTCGTCGGTGGAGCTGGAGAACCACCTGATGGCCCACCCCGATGTCGCCGAGGCGGCGGTGGTGGCGGTGCCGGACGAGAAGTGGGGCGAGCGCCCGCTGGCGACAGTGGTGCTCAAGAACGGCTCCGGCGTCGGCTACGAGGCGCTTCGGGCGTTCCTCGCGGAGCGGGTCGCGCACTGGCAGCTGCCGGAGCGCTGGGCGCTGATCGAGGAGGTGCCGAAGACGAGCGTCGGGAAGTTCGACAAGAAGGTCATCCGCAGGCGGTACGCGGACGGTGAGCTGGAAGTCACGCAGCTGACCTGACCTGACCTGACCTGGCCTGCTCCGATCCGTCGTACCCGGCCTGCCCCGACCCGTCTCGCCCGGCCTGCCCGTCTCGCCCGGCCTGCCTGGGCTGAACGTGACGCGGCTCGGCCGGACGGCCGACAGGGGGCGCGGATGACCAGCCGCGCCCCCTGCAAGCCTCCATGCGCCCGAAGCATTCAGCGCGTACGGGCGGCACGGGCAGTACGGGTGACGCGGCCGGGGCGCCCTGCGGCGCCCAGCCAGCCCACGGCCAGCCAGCAGGCGGCGACGGCGCACACCCCGTTCCAGCCCCAGTGTCCGAACGCCGGCGCGGCGAGCGCGGAGGCGGCCGCTCCGCCGATGAACGCCGCGACGATATAAGCGGTGTTGGCCGTGGCCGGCGAGGTGGTCGCGGTCAGGGCCCGGGTCTGGTTGGCCACCTGTCCCGCCATCAGCCCCGCGTGCAGCAGCACGGCCGCCGCGCACAGCGCCCAGATCCACGAGCCGCCGAGCCAGAACAGCGGTACGGATACGGCGGCGAGCACATACGCGAAGCCGACCACCCGGGCCACCCCGAACCGGTCCACCAGCCCGCCGGCCAGCGGCCCCACGGCGCTCGCGGTCAGCCCGAAGAGGCCGAACAGTCCGGCCGTACCCGTGGACATCCCGTAACCGGTCCCGGTGAGCAGCAGGGCCAGGGCCGTCCACAGGGCGCTCCACGCCCCGTACATCCCGGCCTGCCGCAGACATGCGCTCCGCAGCTCAGCGGAGGCGCCCAGCACCCGCGGCACCCGGGCGATGCCCTTGAGGGCCGCCAGCGGGTCGGTCTTCGTCCGCGGCCGGGTCTCGGCGGGCAGCAGTACGGCGGTCGCCAGGCCGATGAGCGCGGTGAGGCCCGCCGCGCCGAGGAAGACCGCGCGCCAGCCGTACGCCTGTCCGGCGAGCCCGCCCAGCACCCGGGCCGCGACCACTCCGGCGAACAGCCCCGCGACGACGACGCCGAGGTGGCGACCGCGCCGCGCGGCGGGGGCGCGTTCGGCGACGAGCGGCACCAGCAGCTGCGGTACGACCGTGGCGGCGCTGGCCGCGAACACGGCGGCACCGAGCGCGGGCAGCCCCGGCGCCAGCCCCGCGACGACCAAGGCCGCGGCCGCCGCGGCGGACAGGGCGCCGACCAGGCGGCGGCGGTCGGCGGTGTCGCCGAGGGGCGCGAAGAGCAGCAGTCCGGCCGCGTAGCCGAGCTGGGCGACGGAGGCGATCCACCCGGCGGCTGACGGAGCGACGCCGAGGTCGCGGGCGATGAGGTTGAGGAGCGGCGCGGCGAGGTAGATGTTGGCGGCGGTCACGGCGGTGCACAGGGCGACGACCGCGAGGAACACGCCGGTGGGCGGGCCGTCGCGCCGGGTGCGGGTGCGGGTGCGGGTGGCAGGGGCGCGGCTCCCGGCGCCGCTGCTGGTGGGGTGACTGGTCGCGGTCGGGGTGACCGTATTCGTACCCGTCATCGCTGATAAACCTCCGCGCGGGGCTCGCTCCGGGTTGGGCGCCCGGCTGGCAACTAACTGGTTGGTTGTGAGTCTGCGGCGCCAGGAGGACGTTGTCAACCAGATAGTTGGTTACCCTGGCTCCATGGCATCGACAAGGGACGCGGAGGCGACCAAAGCCCGGATCTTCGCGGCGGCCACCGCGGAGTTCGCCGCCCACGGCATCGCGGGCGCCCGCATCGATCGCATCGCCCGCGAGGCGAAGGCCAACAAGCAGCTCATCTACGCCTACTTCGGCGACAAGGCCGAGCTGTTCAGGCAGGTGGTCCAACACGCCATGCTGGACCTCGCGGCCGCGGTCCCGCCCGACCCCGAGAACCCGGACGGCTATCTGGACCGGCTGATGGCCTACCACGCCGCGCGCCCCGAGCTGCTGCGGTTGATGCTCTGGGAGGGCCTGGAGTACGGAAGCGGCGGTTTCGAGGTCCAGCGCGAACAGGAGCGCCGGGAGTACTACGCCGCGAAGGCAGCCGCCTTCGCCGCCGCGCAGGAGAAGGGCGCGATCGAGCGGTACCTCCCACCGGAGCACCTGGTGTTCATCATCAGCGCGCTGGCGGGCTGGCCCATCGCCGTGTCGCAGTTCCGCAATCTGCTCGTCGGAGAGACGGAGGAGGACGCGGCACAGCTGCGCGAATCGCTCCGTACGGCCGTCCGACGCCTCACCGGCACGGACGGGTCATAAGCGGCCCGGGTCATAAGCGGCCCGGGTCATAACGGCCCTGGTCATAACCCGCACCCACCAGCCAGGCCAGGGCGGCGGCCACGGCAGCGCGGACTAGTTGTTGCCGATCTTGGCCAGCAGATCCACGATCCGCCCCTGCACCTCCGCGCTCGTCGAGCGCTCCGCGAGGAACAGCACGGTCTCGCCCGAGCTCAGCCGCGACAGGTTGGCCGGATCGATGTCGGCGGAGGTGTAGACGACCAGCGGGGTGCGGTTGAGCAGCCCGTTCCCGCGCAGCCAGTCCACGATCCCGGCCCGGCGGCGGCGCACCTGCATCAGGTCCATGACCACCAGATTCGGCCGCATCTGCGCGGCGAGCGCCACCGCGTCCGCGTCCGTCGCCGCCCTCGCGACCTGCATACCGCGCCGTTCCAGCGTCGCCGTCAGCGCCTCGGAGATCGGCTGGTGCTCCTCGATCAGGAGGACCCGCGGCGGGTGCTGCTCGCTGTCGCGCGGGGCGAGCGCCTTGAACAGGACGGCCGGGTCGGCGCCGTACGCCGCCTCGCGCGACGCCTGGCCGAGCCCCGCCGTCACCAGCACCGGCACCTCGGCGGCGACCGCCGCGGTACGCAGCGACTGCAGCGCCGTACGGGTGATCGGCCCGGTCAGCGGGTCGACGAACAGCGCGGCCGGGTACGCCGCGATCTGCGCGTCCACCTCCTCGCGCGAGTGCACGATCACCGGACGGTAGCCGCGGTCGCTGAGCGCCTGCTGCGTGGACATGTCCGGCGCGGGCCATACGAGCAGCCGGCGCGGGTTGTCCAGAGGCTCGGGCGGCAGCTCGTCGTCGGGCGGCGGGGTGCGGTCGTCGACGATCTCGATGGCACCGTTCGGCCCGTCCAGCGGCTCCGGGCCCTCGGCGCCCTCGTCGGGCGCGCCGATCGCGAAGGCGCGGCCTCCGGTCTGGGGCGAGCCGGGGCGCCCCGGTCCAGGCCCTTGCTGGGGGCGCGGCTGGGCGCGGCCGGCCGGTTCGAGCTCGGCCGGGGCGGCCGGGGCCGCCGGGTCGGGCCGGGCCGCCAGCTTGCGCCGCCTGCCCGAGGCCCCGGCCGTGGCCGTGCCGCCGGACGGCGTCTGGGGCTGGCCCTGCGGGTGGTGCGGGTGCTGCTCCGAGACCTGCTGCGCGAACGGCACGCCCTGCCCCAGGGTCCGCACGCTGATCGCGCGCCCCTGTGAGGCATCGGGGCCCGGCCCGGCCTCGGCGGGCAACTGCTGTGGCCGGCGCTGAGGTTGCGGCAAGGGCTGGGGCTGGGGCTGGGTGGGGCCGCCCGGCCAGGGGCCCGGCTGCGGCGCGCCCTCTTCCATGACGGGCATCCCGCCGGGCGCCGACTGCTCGTCGGCCAACGGCCGCCGGGCCCGCCGCCGCCCAGTGGGCTGCGAGGCGTCGTCCATCTCGCCCGCGTCGTAGGCGTCGTACGGACCCTCGTCCGTGTCGTACGGGCCGTCCGGCGCGGCCTGGCCGCTCGGGGGCTGGGCCCAGTCGTTCTGCTGCTGTTGTTCGGGGGTGCGTGCGGCGGGGAGGGCGGGCATGGCCGGTCCGCCCTGGGCGGCCGGAGGCGTGCCGGGGCCGGGGGCGGCCGGCCATCCGCCGGACGGCTGACCTGCGTTGGGCGGTACGGGGCCGCCGCGTACGGCGAGGCCGCCGCCCCTGCTCGGTACGGGCGCCCCGCCTTGGGCCGCCTGGGCGCCGTGCCCGCCTTGCCCGCCGTGGCTGCCTTGGGCTGCTTGAGGGGCGCCTCCGCGCGGGTCCCGTGCCCCGTGCTGTGCGGGGACGAGGCCCACGGGCCCGAGCTCCGGCGGCAGCGCGGACTGCGGGGTCCGGTCGGCCGCCGCGGGCGGCAGCGCGAACGGGGACCTGCCGCCGACCGGGTCACCCGCGGGCTGCGGCTGGGGTTGAGCTTGGGGCTGGGGTTGCGGCTGCGCCTCATCGGCCTCGGCTCGCCCGGGCGCTTCGGCGAGCGCGCGCCGGGCCCGCCGTCGTCCGGCGGGCTGGGCGGCTGGCTGGGCAGGGGGCAGTGGGCCGGGGCCCGCGTTCGCGCCGCTCGGGGGCTGGGCCCAGTCGTTCTGCTGCTGTTGTTCGGGGGTGCGTGCGGCGGGGAGGGCGGGCATGGCCGGTCCGCCCTGGGCGGGCGGGGGCGTGC
>NZ_JBHWES010000058.1:0-80768 GCF_042734105.1 Streptomyces sp. NPDC059679
GGGTTCGGACTGGCCGCTGCCCTCACACGACTCGCACAGGTCCCGGAAGCCATCGGGGCCGTGCTGGTAGCCGCGTCCGGCGCAGTGGGCGCAGCGCAGGGAGCGGTCCACGGTGCCGGCGTCCTCAGCGCTCTTAGTGGAGTACTTGGCGACGTAGGCGGCGACCTTCTGATCGGTCAGCTCGCCATCGCCCAGGGCGGCGATCTCCCGGATGTCGAGCTGATCGCCCCACTTCAGCTCGCGCTCCCCGACCGCCTTGGAGACCACCGTGAGCACGGCACGCCCGGCCGCCGCTTTGATCGCGTGGGTGAGTGCGTCGGTGGTGGCCCAGGCGGGCGGGGCCTGGTTGCTGCCTTCCGGACCGTCGAGGCGAATCACGGCGTGGAAGTGGACCAGGCCGCGCCGCTGGTACTCAGCCACCTTGGCGAACGAGACACGCAACGCTGCATTCAGCGCCTTCTGCGTCATGCCGAGGTGCGCAGCCAGCTCACGCCGCAGGTAGGTAGTGAAGCGAGCCCACAGCGCTCCGGCATGGGCGTTCCACAGCACGGCCCCCGCGTAGTCGTACGTAGCCGGGAACAGCGGCGTACCGAGGGCCGGGTCATCAGCCGGGTGACGGGTGCCGCAGCGGCAGGCCAGGTTCTCCCCCGCATCGGTGGTGCGGCGGTTGTGGACCGGCCCGAACGACGGCGCGGTGAGGGTGACGAAGACTCGGGGGTGTGTGCGGACACCGTGTCGCACAGGAGGGTGAAGGCGCGGTTCAGGTTGCGCGGCTCGATCGGAGTTCCGTTCCTCGTGGTGAAGACAAGATCGCTGTCAGCTCCCTTCCACCTGTCGCCGGCCGCAAGCCTGTCTCCGCGCTGCTGGGCCCGGCGAGCCCGGAGGGCACTCACGCATTCAGCGGGCAGGGCTATCCGACGGGCCGAGCGTTGAGTCTTCGGAGCGGCGATCACATGCTGAGTCGCACCCCGGTAGACACAGAGACCACGTTCAGCCCTTCAGGACCACGGCCAGTAGGGTCATGACATGCCCGAGAAGGGGCAGGTCCAGCGGATGGCACGGCCGCGCATGGCAGCGGTTGCGCTGTTCTGCGATGCCCAAGACCGTGTCTTGCTGGTCCGCCCCTCGTACAAGCCCATGTGGGAGGTTCCGGGCGGGTACATCGAGACGGGGGAGTCGCCCCTGAGCGCATGCCGCCGCGAGGTCGAGGAGGAGCTAGGCATCACTCCGTCCATCGGCTCCCTGCTGGTGGTCGACTGGGCGCCGAACGACACCGAGGGCGACAAGGTCCTGTACCTCTTCGACGGCGGAGAGCTGAGCCCGGAAACGGCAGCGTCGATCAAGCTTGCGTCTGACGAGTTGCTGGCCGCCGAGTTCCACATGGCGGAAGGCCTAGATCAACTTCTGATCCCGCGACTCGCCCGCCGAGTGAAGCGAGCCCTAACTGCGAGGGTCCAGGGGGCCGGTGCACCTGGAGTATGGCGAACCGCCTGCCGAGGAGTCCGTCTGACGTCACAGTGCTTGTGGACTGCCCTGTGACACCGAACCTTGAACTCTTGCCACTGAACCTTGTTCGGCCCTGCAGCGCAGGCACACACTGGCGACAGCACACGCTGCCTGCATGTGGGGGCGTGCGCTACTGGGCATTGGTCGACGGCGCAGGCTCCCGGCGCTGTTCCAGCCACGTGCGACTTAGGTCGTCCCAGATCGTTTGGTATCTACCGAAAATCTCCCCAAGGTGGTCATGCGTGAGGCTGTCGGCGGCCGTGGATGCCATAAGGTATTCCAGGTCATCGGCAAGCCGCTGGAACCGGTACTGCGTTTCCTCCATGAGTACCCATCGGGAGCGCCAGTTGAAGAACGGTTCGACGGCCCCCAGCAACGTCCCCAGGGCCACAAGGGCAAAGGCCACACCAGCCCATGTGTTGAGACTTTGCAGGCCCAGAATGATGGTGGACGCGGCGGACAGCGCGAGCGTGAGTATCTTGGTTGCCGAAGCGCTTCGACGGAACCTCTGTTTCTTGTCGCGTGCGTAGTCGTTGCCTTGACGAATCTTGTTCAGCAGGAGGGCGGCTGTCTCCCTCGGGCTGAGACCGACACCTGGTCCGCTGTCCGGCTGCACTCCGCCCCCAAAGATCTGTCGCCACCCTACAGCTCGCCCCGGCAGACGCAGCCCCGCGAATGCGCGGTTCTCTGGCGTCGCGGCTCGAAAGCCACCTGGCTAAGGGAGTCAAGCAAGGCGGTCAAGCTTCGCTGGTCCAGGTGCGATGACACAGGAGGTGGACCCCTGGTGGACCATGGACCCTGAGCGAGCAGCGAGAAGCCGCATACGTGAAGGTCAGGGCCACGATCTTGACTGTAGCCACCACCGTCTTGAAAACCGTCGTGGCAGCGATTTCCCCCTGGGTTCAAATCCCACAGCCTCCGCCCAGATCATCAAAGTGCCGGATCAGAAGGCCGACTGGAGTGCGACTGCTTGCCATGCAGGATCTTGACGCAGAAGCTGAACAGGATCGCGATGCTATGGCCGGCCCGGCGGGCGACCTCGACGGTTCCAGCCCTCACTTGATCCACAGATACCCGGGCGTGCCGGAGCGAGTAAGGCACTTACGCCGAGGGCGTCTTGGCCTCCTGCCCAAAAAGGACGCTCGCCCAAGCCTTGTCCCATAGCTCACCAAAGTGCGAGTGACCGCGGGTACGTGTCCTTCGGGCCCGGCTGGCTACCGCTTCACCCGGCCGCGGATGGCGAGGGCGGCGAGACCGAGCAGGACCGGCTCACCAAGGCGGGACACCATCTCGGTGTACGTGCCGACGGTGGTCAGCTCATGGAAGCCGGAGACGAGGCCATGTTGTCGTGGACTCTGTTTCGTCGGAGCCAGCTCGCAGCGGGGAAGCGGGACGCGGGTCAGGCGATCGGCCTGGCGCAGGCGGTGCAGCGCCATGAACGGGCTCTCACCAGGCCGATGAGAGCAGCAGCCATCCAGCAGGAAGCGCAGGGCCTGGCGCTCGACGGTGATGAAGTCGCATGTCATCGAAAAATGGACGAGGCGCACGCATTCGCCGCTTCCGTTGACTCATCCGGCGATGCGCGATCCGGGTATGGTGATTTTTGCACGCCCAGCTATATCGAGATCCAGCGCGCGAATTGCTGGCTCAACCTATCGCGCCCGGACCGTGCGGTAGCCACCTTCCAAACCGCATTGGCTGAGCTTCCGGACGTCTACCAGCGAGACCGAGGCTTCGCGCAAGCACGCCTTGCCTTGGCTTATGTGGGAATCCGGGACTACGAGCAGGCCGCAGCCGAGGCGTCAGTGGTTCTCGACGTGGCCCGCGGTTCCGGCTCCGGTCGCACTCTGCAAGAGGCAGTCACGGCGATCAACGCTCTTGCGGCGGAGAGTGTTCCAGCCGTGCGAGACCTACTCGTCGCAGTCAGGGAGAATGCGGGGTTCTGATGGCCACGCCGAACGAGCTAGCGGCCATGCGGCGAGCAATCGCCATCTCTGCCCTAGGACTTGGGACGACGAGCCCGAACCCACCCGTTGGGTGCGTGATTCTCGACCGCGACGGCGTACCGTCGGCGAGGGATACCACCTCCGCAAGGGAGACCACCACGCGGAGGTCAAAGCGCTCGCTGCAGCGGGGGAGCGCGCCGAGGGTGGCACGGCCGTCGTAACGCTGGAGCCCTGCAACCACCACGGCCGGACCCCGCCGTGCCGACAGGCACTGATCGATGCGAAGGTGTCCCGCGTCCTGATGGCCGTCATGGACCCCACGTCACGCGACGCGGGGAGGGCGGCGCGGCGGTGCTGGAACACGCCGGCACCGTGGCAGAGCGCGGCGTCCTGGAGCAGGAAGTGCTGCTCGTCCTCGGGCCATGGCTGCACTCACTGGGCACGGGAAGGCCGCACATCACTTGGGCGTACACCCTCGGTGCCGACGAAGACCACGACGACCAGGTCGTGTCCTTCAGCGTCCCACTGCCCCCGCTTGGCGACGGCCCCGCGAAAGCTCCGGATGCCTTGGCCGAGGCGGGGGCGCGTACGGTCCTGATCGAAGACAGATCCAACGAAACGGCGCGGTTGCTCGCCGACGCTGTGGACCGCGTGATCATCGACATACCTGGTACTCCGCCGTCATTCGGACCGACCGCAGCAGGCGGGCAGGGGGCGGAGTCGATCCCTGGAGGACTTCAACTACTGAACTTGATTGAGTGATGTCGGCGCCGTTCGCCTGACAGTTGGCCGTCGGTGCTGGTAGCCCTGTGCCTGTGAGGTACGCGCAGGGTGGCGGGCTGACCGATGCTGAGAGGGCCGCGAGGGAGCGGTTACGGCTCGAGGCCGTGGAACGCTTTGCTGCCGGACAAAAGAACCAGCAGGTCGCGACTGCACTGCGGGTCAGTGAGCGGTCCGTGGAACGGTGGCGCCGGGCCTGGCGTGAGCGAGGCGAGGCCGGGCTGCTCTCGAAAGGCTCTCCTGGAAGGCCCCGACTCGGCCAAGCCCAGATCGCGCGCTTGGAGCGTGAGTTGGAGCGTGGTCCGCTCGTCCACGGGTGGACGGACCAGCGGTGGACGCTGGCGCGGATCAAGACATTGATCGGCCGACTGTTCCACGTCTCGTACACGGTCGAGGGCACCTGGCAGCTGTTGAAGCGGCACGGCTGGTCGTGGCAGCAGCCCGCCCGGCGGGCCATCGAGCGGGACGACGAGGCGGTCGAGGTGTGGAAAAAGGAGACCTGGCCGCGGGTAAGAGCATCGCGGCGGAGCGCGACGCCTGGATCGTCTTCGAGGACGAGGCCGGGCAGTCGATGACTCCGCCGCGCGCCAGGACATGGGGCCGGATCGGGCAGACCCCAGTGGTGCGGGTACGGGGCCGCGGCTCTGGGCGGGTGTCGATGGCCGGCATGACCTGCTACAAGCCCGGCGAGCGTTCCCGGCTGATCTACGCGGTCCGGGAGTATCGGGGCCGCAAGGACGAACCGAAAGGCTTCGGCTGGCGGGACTTCCGAGACCTGATCGTCCGAGCCCGCACCCAGCTCGGCGGCCCGGTCGTTCTGGTCTGGGACAACGTCCGGCTCCATCTCACGGCGGGAATACGGGAGTTCATTGCGGCGAACGCCGACTGGCTCACCGTGTTCCAGCTGCCGACCTACGCACCTGACCTCAACCCGCAAGAGGGCATCTGGTCGATGATCAAGCGCGACGTCGGCAACCTCGCCGCCGCTGACCTCACCCAGATCACGACGGCCGTCAAGCGCCGGCTCAAGAAGATCCAGTACCGCTCTGACCTGGTCGACGGCTGCCTCGCTGCTACCGGGCTCACTCTGGACCTTTGAGCGAAGCCTGATCAGAAAAGCTCCAGCAGTTCCGTCAAAGTTGCGATGGACGGGACGGGAGGAACGTCCGGGAGCGGGGAGTCCCGGCGGATCGCACGCCCCGCGTAACCGAGGTCGATGGCCGCTTGGACCAGGTCGGGATCGTCGTCGATGAACAGGCATTGCGTGGGCGTCAGGCCAAGCGCGGTGCTGGCGTGGTGATACATGCGCGGATCCGGCTTGTTGCAGCCCAACTCGGCGGAGATCGCGTACGCCTCGAAGAAGTGGTGGATGCCCAGTGCCGCGTGCAGGCCGGGCAGGTCGGGCCAGGCATCGGAGACCACGGCCATCCGCACCTGCCGCTGGCTCAGCTCCTCCAGGGTCTTCCTCACGTCCGGGTACAGCTCCAGCACTCTGTCCGCGGGGACTTCACGGCGCAGATCGGCCAGGAGCTGCGAGGTGGCCTCCATCCCGAGGTGGCGTAGCACCACGCGGTGGTAGTCGTCGTAGTCGGGGGTCGAGGACAAGGCGGCGAAGAACCGGTCTCCGGCGGCGATCGCCGCGGCGAACCGATCATTCGTGATCGACGGATCGTGAGCGAGGACCGTCTCCTCGAAGTCCGCACGCGGGTTCCACCGGCCTCCGATCGGACGCATCAGTACACCACCGGAGTCGAAGAGAATGGCCTGAACATCCCCGGAACCGGGAGATCGTCTCGTCATCTGTCCAGTCTCACGGCCACGGGGCCGCCCTGTCGATCCGCAGTAGCCGGCCGGTCTGCCTCAGCAGCGCCAGACGCCGCCCACCTCGCCCGACATCACGATTTCAAGTTCAGTAGTCGAGGTATGGCCGTTCAGCCACTATGTGCGTCTGACAGCGAAGCGAGTCGGCCCGGGTCGTTAAGCTCTCGCCAAGGCGTGGAGGAGTGCAAACATCGCTGATTATTGTCCGGCCTCCCGTGGGGTGAACTTGCCTGGCTAGGGGCCGGTGGCGGCGTCGGCGAACGGCAGACGCCAAGTTGCGTCAATTCCTGCGGCGACGCCCTTGTCCATAGGGGCCGTGGCGATCGTGTGCCCGCCACTCCTCCTCGTGGATGTCGCGGTCTTCGCTGTCCGCCCTGCTTCCAGGAGTCGGGATTGCCTCTCCGTTGTTGACCTTGTCCAGCAGCGAGGCGAGGGGGTCGGGGTGCTCGTCGCCGAAACGCTCGCGGTCGCGCTCGGGCAGCGGTCCCGGGGAGGGGGGTCTGAGGGCGATCTGCTTCACTTTGTGGCGCTTCGGCTCAGGCGCGGCGTCCAATGCCTCCGCGCCGTTCTGATGTGACCGTGACGTGCCGCTCATGAGCAGCCCCCCGTCTCGCTGAAATCCTCTCACAATGTGTACAGATCGTTCCCTGGAAGGGCCGCGAGAAACCGGAATGATCCATCGGACATGTCCTCTGGTTCCTGGTCGCTGTGATCACAGCAGCAACAGACCCAAGCAGAGTTGACACACGTGGTTATCCCCTTGTCGAGTGGTCGAGAATTCGCTCAATGAGGCGTCTTGTCGGCGATGGGAGTCGTATGGAAGGCGCCTTCACCGCTCGTCCAGTGATAGCAGGCGTAGGCTTTCAGCCGCACCTGTACAGATGGATTCAGGCGTGCCTTCAGCCCTCTGACCTGCAATTATTCACTACACGTGCAATGAATAATGGTTACGACGAAAAAGCGAGGTGAACTGCCCAAATGGCGCACAGGGAGGTCGGTGGCCTGGTGAAATGTAGTCGCCGGAGAGGTGGCGTTCGCTCTTTCAGGTATGGCAAGAAAACGATGCTCTATGAGGCAATGGCCCGGATCGGTTTGTATCGAGCAAGCGGCCTACTGCCAGGAGGTCAAGTGGCCTGGAGGATCCACGAAGACCGTCTAGCGGTGGGAGTTTTCTGACGACAACGCTGACGGCAACGTGAGCAGACGACGCCTGTCGAGGGCTCACCCTTGAGCAGTACGTCAGACGCTTACCAAAGCCCGTACCGGGCACGTGCCCGACCCTACGGGTCAAGAGGTTGCAGGTTCGAATTGTGCCGAGCACGCCCCAGCTCAGAGGACCCTCCCGATCATCGGAAGGGGCCTCTGGCGTGGCTGGTCCGTGGTGGCGGCGGACTCCGACGCGGCCCTTCTCGGTGCCCCTGTTCAAAGTATTTGATCTGGCGCAACTACTTTGACAAACGATCTCCAGGAGGCACCCACTCCGCCCACATCCATGACTTGCGGCAGTACGGCGCTCGGCCACGGCTTGGTCGTGGTACACCGTCGGTGCAGATGACGTCGGCGAGAACGGCGCGGGCATTGCCGAGCTATGTCGCACACATGATCCGAGATCAGTAGCCGGGCCGGGGGTTACCAGCCGTAGGCTCGCTACGCGTCCCGTATGGTCGCCGAACTCGGCTGGTCAGATCAGGGCTTATGCGGAACGACGACGATTGGTACTCGTCCTCGTAGAGGATCTTCCCTGGATCTGACGATCGCATCATGTGGCACCCGATCCCGTGAACAGCAAGGATCTCCAGGTAGCCGTCCACTCGCTTGATCAGGTCCTGCGACGTGGACTTGAACCAGGCCGCTGCCCCGGGGTGAAGCTCGCGGTCGTAGACCGTCGGATCGACGCAGGAGGGGTCAGGATAGGCCGCCTCGTACCAGTCATTGTTGGCCCGTCTGAAGCGCTCCTGCTCAGCGGTCAGCTTCCCGTCCCGCGCCAGCCCGGGCGTGCGCGCGTACTTCGACTTCCCGGCATTGCGCCGGGGCCGATCGTTCGTGGGTCAGCGGGAGGCTTCGAACGCGTCTCGGACTTCCTTGGGGACGCGACCGCGGTCATTCACCTCATAGCCGTTCTCGCGGGCCCATGCACGAACCTCTTCCGCGCTGGGACCGTCGACGGCGCCCCTGCGTGCCCGACCTGTCTCCTTCGTCCGGCCCACCTTCCGGCCACTCTCGATGAACGGCCGGAGCGCGTCATCCAGTTTGTCGTAGTTCTCCGGGGTGAGGTCGATTTCGTAGTTCACGCCGTTCAGGGAAAACCTGTGCGTGCTGACCTCGTCCGATTCCGTACCGGTGAGGTCATCCGAGAAAAGGGTCACAATCTTTTGAACCATGGCCGGATGCTATCCAGCCGCTCCGGAGCAGGGTTCGCAGTGGTGCCAAATCCCGGTTCGTGTGGGGGTAGGAGTTCCGAGAACTGACACAGCACCAAGCTGCGCACGCTCGAATCCTGCCGAGCGCGCCCCAGTTCAGAGGCCCCTTCCGGTCATCGGAAGCGGCCTCTGACGTGTGTGCTGACATCAGTCCTGCGGAGCGGTGAGCCTGGGCTTGCGCGGGGCTGGATCAGCCCCGCGCAAGTGGGTCAGGGTCGGCTCAGCAGGTTCAGGGTGTTGGTTGCGTCGTTGACGAAGTAGACCCGGTCGGGGTCTTTGGCGATCGCGAGGCCGAACAGTGCGCCCGCGCCCGGCGGGGTGCCGCTGGTGTCGAGGGTGCGGACGGCCACCTGATGGCCGCGGGGGGTGGTCTCCACGATGTTGCCGTCGCCGCCGTTGGTGGTGAGGATGTTGCCCTTCGGGGTGATCGCCATTCCGAGCGGGCCGTTGAGGTGCCGGTCGGTGGTGACCACTCGGCCGGTGCCGGCGCTGGTGTGGCGGGTCAGGGCGTCCGGGATGGCGGTGATGCGGTTGTCGACGGTGTCCGCCACGTAGAGCGTGCCGTCGCGCAGGCCGACGCCTGTCGGTCCGATCACGAGGGCTTCCGGGTCGGTCTTCTCGGCGAAGCCCGAACCGATCTTGGTTGTGGCGATCCGGGTCGGCGGCCGGTTGCCGTGGGTGCGCAGGGTGATCCGCAGCACGGTGCCGCGCCGCACGATGTCGCCGCCGCCGGCGACCGTGCCGTTGAGCACGTTCGTGACGAACAGATCGGTCTTGTCGCCCTGGCTCTTCGCGGTCATGTCCCAGGGGCCGTTGATCCCCTGGCCGCTGAAGGTCTCCCGGACCTTTCCGTGCTTGTCCAGCACGAGCAGGCACCCGGCCTTCGCCGTGTCGGATGTGCCGTCGGCCGTGGGCAGGCTGCCTACGACCACCCAGCCGCCCGGCAGGATGGACAGTGCGGTGGTCAGCCCCACGCCTCCCGGGCACGGCCCCGGGAGGTTGTCCGGGTCGATCTCGGCGAACAGTCTGGTCGTGCCTTTGGGGCTGACCTGCACGAGAGTGGTCCCCGTGCCCTGCTCGTTCGCGGCGTTGTTGAAATTGCTGACCAGTACGTTGCCGCGCCGCAGGTCGCCGGTGCTCTTCTTGACCAGGGCGGTGCCGTACGGGTTCAGGTCGCCGTTGGCCGGAATCGTCGAAGCGACGGTCGAGACGGTGTGCAGCGGCCCGAGGAATGGTCTTCCGTCCCTGTCCGCCGGCCAGGCGGATGCCGTCTGGCTCACCGTCATGATCGCTGTCGCTGCGGCCACGGCCACCGCCGCGAGACGCGAAGCGGAAACAAGCCTCATCAGGTCGTACCTCCTCGGCGTCGTGCGGCCGTCCTGCGGCCCCACGACGGTCACAGAAAGTTGCCAACCATCACGAAACCGGACTGGATGAGGCGGCGCACGTCAGGCAGAGCCGGATGCGTGACTCGGCCATGCAGACACTGCGAGAAGTCACTGAGGCTGGACTGGCGGGCAGTAGCCGGTCTCCTCGCCGATGGAGTTGATGTCGGCGTTGGGCCTGGGGTCCCCCGCGTAGTTGATCTGATCCGTGCACTTCGTGTCGGGCTTCTTGGGGGTACCCGACGGGGTGCCTTTGGTGGAGTCCGTGGTGGAGTCCTGGGCGGGCTTGGCTGTGGACGTGGGGGACTGCGGGGCGCTCGCGGAGGCGGATGGTGAGGATGAGGCGTTGGTGCCGCCGTCCTGGCAGGCGGTGAGCCCGAACGCGGCGACGGCGATCAACATGGCGGCGGCGGCCTTGCGGGCGTGGCGGAGGGTGGTGCGGTGCGACATGTTCTTCCCCGTTTCTCGACGTGGTGCTTCAGGTGCGTGAGAACAAGGTTGTCGGCCGCCGCTGATGATCTGCCGCCGTACGACTAACGTCCCCCTAACGTCCGAGGTCGGACTGGCCGCCGAGCGCGCCCCAGCCCAGAGGCCCCTTCCGGGCAGCGGAAGGGGCCTCTGGGCTGGGTGAAGTCGCGGCAGAGTGTCGGTCAGCGTGACGCGGGCGGGATGCTCTGCTCGTACTGGAAGACGTTGTGCGGGTCGTACTTCGCCTTGATCTTGCGCAATCGGTCGAAGTTGGATCCCCAGTAGGCGGTTTCCCAATCCTGCATTCCGATGTTCGGCACGTTGACGTAGGCGCCATTCACGTAGGGCCGCAGCGCCTGGCTGAACTCGGCGATCCATGCCTGAGCCACCGGGGTGAGCTTGTCGCCGCTGCCCGACTCTCCGCGAGTTCCCCAGCCCGCACCGGGCTCGGAATAGAAAAGTGCGTTGCGATGCGGGAACGCCGTGCCGCCGCGGGGCTCTTTCTTCACCGCTCCGCCGAATGCCTGGGTGAAGAAGTTGCTGTCGTCCGTGGGAGCGTCGCGCATGAATGAGCAAATCAGGCTGATCGCCTTCTTCGGGAACGGCTCGGTGGTGAACTGCGAGAAGAACTTCCAGTTGGCGGGCTCATCCTCGATCGGAATCTGGAATCCCGCATATACGTCGCCCCAGTTACCGACCTGCACCGAGACCTCGGGCTTGCCGATCTTCAGGATCGGGGCCAGCAGCTCCTTCGCTTTTGCCGCCGAGCCGTCCGCGAGAACCCCGAACAGCAGGATCTGGTTTCTGTGGATCTCGAGCTGGGTTCCGAGGCGGTTGTCGGCGCTCGGTCCCGTACGCTGCCATGCGTCGAAGATCCTCTGCAGGTCCTTCAGGCCGTCCCATGTTGCCGTCACATAAGCGACGCTCTTCAGCGTAGCCACCTTATAGGTGAGTGAGGTGACGATCCCGAAGTTGCCGTTTCCCGCCCCGCGGAGTGCCCAGAGGAGATCCGAGTGGTTGTGCAAGTCCGCATGGATCACCTTGGCGCAGTCGGCACCCGACGGGACAACGATCTCAGCCCCCATCAGGCTGTCACAGGCCATGCCGAGATAGCGGGTGAGGAAGCCGAAGCCGCCGCCGAGCGTCGCGCCGGACAGACCTACGCTGCCCTCCGTTCCGGTCGTTACGGCGAGGTCCTTCTTCGCGAGCGTGGTCACCGCTTCCAACTGGTTGAGCCCGGCGCCGACGGTCGCGGTACACGAACCGGTATCGATGTGGGTCGACTTCAACTCGCTGACGTCGATCACGATGCCGTTGTCCACATTCGACCAGCCCTCAAGGCTGTGGCCGCCGCTCCGCACCCGCAGCGCGACGTCGTGCTGGCGCGCCCATGTGAGGGCGTTGACCACGTCCCGGGTGTTCTGGGCGTAGACGATGACCAGCGGATAGTGAACGAAGAGCTCGTCCCAGCCGAGGCTCGCATCGGCGTACCCGGGGTCGTTGGGACGGACGATGCGGCCGGTCAGTTTGGCCGGCTTGCATTTCGTGCCGGTGATTCCGTTGGTTGCGGCGCTCGCGCTCGGGGCTTCTGCGGTCGTAATGCCTGGAAGAACGACGGCGCCGACGCCGGCGGCCGCCGTCGCCTTGAGAAGTCCGCGACGAGGAAAATCCTGCACAGTCCGTGTCCTCCCGACCGGGGCCGCGCCAGCATTCAACCAAGGCAAATCTTGTCTGCCATCTGGCGCATTCAATCCTTTATGGGCGATCTCTGGGAGCCGCAGAGTAACAGGAGGGTGACCTTGGCGGCGTTGCCCGACACGCTAATCGAGTGCAATGGCGATTTGCCGAAAGAGGACAGGTGCGGGTGGGTATGATTTAGCCCAGCCGGGTGGATCGGGGCGACGGGGGGCGGCACATGGGAAGTGTCTTGAAAGGGGTCTTGGGGGTCCGCTGGGGAGAATTGAGCGACGCACAGCAGAGGCCCGCCGTCGGTATTCCGCCGTTGCTCTCACGGATTGCGTACGGAGGTGAGGACACCGCCCGTCTCGCGATCGACGAACTCGGTGACCTCGTCTGTGCTTTGGGGTTCGTCGTGGGTGAGGCGACGGCCGCGACGGTCCCTTTTCTCCTTGAACTGGCCGGGGCTCCGTATGTGCCGTGCAAGGCCGAGCTGTTGGATCCGCTGGAGAGCATCTGCCGAACCGGGCAATGGCACTCCGCAGCCGCAGCGGTGCACGGCCCGAAGGGTACGAGCTTCCAGGAACAGCCCGGCTGGGAGAAGGCCGCCAGGGCAGCGGTGTGCGCGGGGCGGCCGGTCGTCGAGGGCATTGCCTCATCCGTACGGCCGGAAGAGGCTCAAGCAGCACGGAAGTTGCTGTGGGCCATGGAGAATCCGCGGCCCTTCCCGGAGCTTTGAACCGGTCGGGTGCGGACGAGGTCCGGCTCGGGGGAAAAAGAGCTGCCGAGCCGGACCTTGGGTCAGCGGCCCGACACGCCTTGGCTCAGGTGAGCGGCGGGGTGTTCGGCCATGCCGCCGGCGCCGGTGCGTACGCCGCCGTGCGGGGTCCGCGTGCCGTGGTCGTCGGATTCGAACTTGCCGTCCTCCAGCTCGAAGTGCTGGGGCGGTGAGCAGCCGATCGCCGGGGTGATCAGCAGGCTGGTGGTGATGGGCGCGGGGTTGGTGCTCGCCGTAGAGAACTCGCAGATCGCGTGCGGGCCGGTGACCGGGAACCAGAACCAGCCGTCCACCTCACCGACCCGTACCTCGTCCGACAGCACGAGTTGGCCGTGCTCCCGGACGAACGCCTTCAGACGGACGGAGGCCCTCAGCGGGTCCTTGGTGGACCGGATCGCGGTCAGGGTGAACTTGATGTTCTCGTCCGCGTCCAGGACCGAGGACGCGATCTGCTTGGTCTCGGCCTCTTTCCCGCCGCCCGTCCCTCCTCCGTGGGCTCCGGCTTCGGTGGTTTGGGCAGGGGTGGCCAGCATGGCGACGGTCGCCGCGGCGGTGGCCAGGACGGCACCGCCGCGCACGAATGCGCTCGCGTGTATCGGCATCTTTCCTCCCTGGTGCTCATGCGTCCTGTTCGCGCATGAATGCCACCTTTTTCCTTCCACCCGACAACGGGAAAACCACCCGAATCACCCGTTCGCGCGCGGCGCCACCCGGTCGGGCCGCGCCCCAACGGGTTCCGGCTGCCGGGGGTGGGGATGGAGGTGGGGGTGAGCCGTTTCGGTCCCCAGGGGCGTCTGATGAGGGAGTGAGCCGCATGAATGTGAACTACAACGATCACTACCACCCGCTGCTGCTGAAACAAGTGCCCAGCGGGGCGCGGGCGGCGCTGGACGTCGGGTGCGGGACGGGGCGGTTCGCGCGGTCGCTCGCAAAGAGGGGGCTGGACGTCGAGGGGGTGGACGCCGACGCGCATGTCGTCGAGGCGGCGCGGGCGGCCGGGGGTGGGCCGTGGTACCGGCAGGTCGATGTGCGCGAGGCGCAGTTACCCGAGGCGCGCTACGACTTCATCTCGTGCATCGCCAGCCTCCACCACATGCCGTTCGACTCCGTGCTGACGTTACGGAAGGCCCTCGCGCCCGGGGGTGTGCTGGCGGTGCTGGGGCTCTATCCGATCAGATCGGCGGCCGACGCCGTATGGGCCTTTCCCGCGATGTCCGTCCTCAAGGTGAACCGACTCCTCGACCGGCGCCACCCCGCCCCGTCCGTGCAGATCCCGATGGTCTGGCCGCCCCCGCTGACGTACGCCGAGACCCGCCGCGAATCCGCCCGCCTGCTGCCGGGTTCAACGCTGCGCCGGCTGCTGTTCTGGCGGTATCTGCTGGTGTACCGGGCTCAGTGAGGCCGAGCGCTCGCGCGCGGGGCGCTCGAACGCGACGTCGGCGGCGTGCGGGACGATCTCGACCTCGTCGCCCAACGCCCATTCGGCGACCCGCGACACCATCGCGGCCGGAACCACATCGCTGATGCCCGCCGCCGCCGGGATGTCGTACGTCGCATGGGCGTCGTGCGGGAGGACCACGCGGTATCCCAGCGCCAGTGCCGTACGCGCGGTCGCGCTGACGCACATCTCCGACATCACCCCGCATACGGCCAGGGCTTGTATCCCCATGCCGGTGAGCAGTTCGCCGAGGCGCGTGTCCTCGAAGCCGTCGTCCTCCGACTTGCGGATCACGACCTCCTGTTGGCACTCGCGGACCGGCAGATACAGCTCCCAGCCCGGTGTCATCGGCTCGTCGGCCGCGCCTGCCGGACCGTCGTTCTGAAGGTGGACGACGAGCGTGCCCGCCGTACGTGCCCTGGCCGTCAGGTCCTCGATGCGCTCAAGCACCCGCGGCGCGTCAGGCACCGCGGCCGGACCTGAGACGAAGGCTGATTGGACATCTACGACGATCAGGGCCTGGGCGGGCGGCGCTAGGGCGGTCATGTGGGGATTATCCCGGGGGCTCGGGGCTCGGGGCTCGGGGCTCGGGGGCCGCGGCCCGGGGCTCGGCGTGGTGCGCGGGTCAAGGGCGCGGCGCGGCGTCCAGGGCGGCCGTGGCCAGGGTGTGGAGGCTCGCGGTGAGGCGGTGGCCTTCGCCCCGGCGCAGGAGGGCCAGGATCGGGTCGCTGTGCAGGGCGCTCAGGAGGATGTGGGCCAGGAGTTCGGCGTCCAGATCGGGGCGTTCCTCGGCGATGAGGGTGCTGATGTGGCGGTGCCAGGCGGTGTAGACGGGGTGCGCGTCCTGGTCGGCCGGGGAGTCCTCGGCGGGCTTGGGTGCGGTGGTCATGGCGTGGTCGAGCGCGGCGATGAGGCCCTTGTTGCGGGTGACGACGTCGACCATGGCGTCGAGGAAGGCCAGCAAGCGCTCGCGCGGGGGCGCGCCCGGGCCCAGGGGCGGCGGGCCTGTGGCGACGGACTCGCCGAGGGTGAGGGCGCGTTCCTCCATGAGGGCGCGCATGAGGCCCATGCGGTTGCCGAATCGGTGGAACACGGTGCCTTTGCCGACGCCCGCCGCGGCGGCGACCTGCTCCATGGAGATCTGCTCGGGCCGGTACCGGTCCAGCAGCTCTTCGGTCGCGCACAGGATGGCCCGCCGGTTCCGTGCGGCGTCCGCGCGTTCACGACGGCCCCCGGTCATTGAGTCCTCTCCTCTCGCACGGCCGTGTTTCCGGCCTGTCCCGCATGGTGTCACGTGTCCCGCGTGGACAACTGGACCGATGGTCCAGTACGGTCGCGATGCTGGATAAGTTGACCAGCGGTCCAGTTCTCTGGGGAGGGCTTCAGCATGCGACGTGTGCGTTATTACGAGTACGGCGGTCCCGAGGTGCTGCGGATCGAGGAAGCGGACACTCCCGCTCCGGGTGAGGGGCAGGTGCTCATCCGCGTCGAGGCGATCGGTGCCAACTTCGTCGACACCAAGTTCCGGCGCGGAGGAGGGGGGATCTTCACATGGCCGCTGCCCGGCACGGTCACCGGGGATGTGGTGGGCAGGGTCGAGGCGGTGGGGCCCGGGGTCGACGAGGGGCGGGTGGGAGAGCGGGTGGCGACGCTCGTCGAGGACGCGTTCGCGGAGCAGGTCGTCGCCGACGCGGCCTGGCTGGCCCCGGTGCCCGAGGGGCTTGATGTGGGGGCGGCCAGCATGCTGCCGATGGGGGCGCCGGTGGCCCTGCGGGTGCTGCGCCTGGGGCGGCTCGCGGAGGGCGAGAGCGTGCTGGTGCACTCGGCCGCCGGCGGCATCGGCCATCTCGCCGTACAGCTCGCGCGGGTGCTGGGGGCCGGCACGGTCGTGGCCACCGTGGGCTCACCCGCCAAATTCGACTTCGTCCGGGAGCTGGGCGCCGATGTCGTCGTCGACTACACCGACGACGACTGGCCGGACCAGGTACGGAAGGCCGTACCGGGCGGTGTGGACCTGGCCGTGGGGTCGGTCGGCGGGCCGATCCTGCATCAGACCGTCGAACTGCTGGCCCCGTTGGGTCGGGACGTCGAATACGGGGCGGCGAGCGGGGATCTGGGGGAGGTCGGGGTCATGGCGCTGGTCGCGCTGAAGCAGGTGGCCGGGTTCTCCCTGCTGGCCTGGCGGGCGGCCCGCCCCGAGCTGGCGCGTGAGGACATGGCGGAGGTGGCCGAACACTTCGCGGCGGGGCGGCTGCGCACCGTCGTACACGCGCAATTCCCGCTCGCCGAGGCGGCCGCGGCCCACCGGATGATCGAGGAGCGGGCTCAGCTCGGCCGGGTGCTGATGGTGCCCTGACACCCCTGGTGCCCGTGACGCGCGGGAGGGCTGGTTCCGGTGTCCGGAGCCGGCCCTCCCACGGGTTCGGAGTTGCTGCGCCCGTCAGTCCTCCTTCGCCCTCCAGAACACCGGCTCCTTGTCGAAGTCGCCCGTGTACGAGACGACCGACGGCGTCTCACCCGAGGGCAGCAGGAAGACCTTGCAGAGGGTGGCGGTGTCGTTCGCGTTGAAGTCGTCCGGGTCCTCGCCGGGGCACTTGGCGACGTCGCCGTCCAGGGTGACGAGGGACTTCCCGTCCTCGCCGCGGCTGTCACGCAGGTTGGTGGGGCTGATCAGGAAGGGGTAGTGGATCGAGTCCTTGCCGATGTTCTTGAAGCTCATCGTCACGTAGTACGGCTGCAGCTTCCGCTCCTCGGCCTTGAGAGCCACCTTGTCCAGGTCGGACTGGGCGCCCTTCACCACGCTCTTCGCCGTGATCCTCAAGGTGCCCGTCTTGTCCGAGCGCTTGTACGTGATCGGGGTGGACTCCCCGAGGGCGAGGGTCTTGCCCGCGTCGGAGTCGAGCGCCTTGCTGGCGGAGGCGGATGGCTTCGCCGGGGCCTTGGAGGGCGTTTCGGTGCTGCCGCCGTCCTGAGCCAGGTTGTCGTTGCAGCCGGTCGCGACGAGAGCGAAGCCGGCCGCACACAGAGCGGCGACGGCGGTGCGGTTACGCGTGGATCGGATACGCATAAATCGGTCCCCGTTGAGTTGAAATCGTCTGAGTTCGTCTGAGCTGATGTCGTCGTGGCGGGCCGGGTGGGCCGGGCCCTCGTTGTGCCGTGCACACATCATGACCGTGACAAAGCACCAGGCCAGAGCCGATGATCCACTCGAAGCGAGGCTGAGACCACGTCGTTGCAAAGTAACCGGGGAAGGTAACGGATTTCCCTGGCCGCTCGGAATGACGTAGGGTTACACCTACCGACGCGGGGTGGAGCAGCTCGGTAGCTCGCTGGGCTCATAACCCAGAGGTCGCAGGTTCAAATCCTGTCCCCGCTACTCATACGAGGGCCCGGCACATCAGTGCCGGGCCCTCGGCCGTTCACGACCGAGCGGATGACCGCGGGACCTTCCAGGACGCGGGCCTCTCGGTGCCGTCCCCCGCGGCGTAGGTGACGGTGGCCGGGGTGGCGCCCTTGGGCAGCAGGAAGACCTTGCACAGGGTCGCGGTGTCGCCCGTCCCGAAGTCGTCGGGGTCCTTGCCGGAGCACCGCTTCACCCCGTCGTCCTCGGTGATCAGGACCTCCTGGGACGCGCCACCGCTGTCCTCCAGGCTGGTGGGGGTGTTCAGGAAGGGGTAGTGGATGGAGGCGTCGCCGATGTTCTTGAAGGTCATGGTGACGTAGTACGGCTGGAGTTGCCGCTCCGCACCCTGGAGCGAAGCCTTGGGCAGATCCGCCCGGGAGCCCTTCACCACGCTTTCCGCCGCGACCTTCAGAGTGCCCCGGACGTTGTCCGAGCCGCCCTTGTACGTGATCGCGGTGGCCCTGCCGAGCGCGAGGGCCCTGCCGCCGTCGCCGTTCAGCGCTCCGTCCGCCGAAGTCGCGGGTCCCGGCCCGCGCCCGGCCTCCCCGGAGGCGTCGTCGTCCTCGCAGCCGATGGCGAGGAGGGCGAGGCCGGCCGCGCAGGCGAGGGCGGTGAGGCGGGGAAGGGCGGAGCGGTTGAGCACGTGGACGGTCCCTTTGCGGTGGTCGATTGCCGGCCGCGGTTCGTCGTCGAGAAGAACGCGGTGATCTTGTATTGCAGATCATCATGGTCGCGACAAAAGACGTCTTGGGTGCCGATACCAACCCGCAGCAGGCCTGAGACGGGGCCGTGACGCGCTGCCCGGGTGCCCGGCCTTGGGCGCGGTGAAGTCGCAGGTCGGGGCGATTGTCAGTGGCGGGTGCGATGCTGCTTGCACAGTGGTCGTCACTGACCCGGCGGCGGCCGGGGCGGGCCCGACGGGGGTGGGCCCGCCCCGGCCGTGAAACCCGACCGTGTGCCGGCCGGGGCGGGCTTCAGCCGCCGTGGCCGAGCGGCAGGGCCTCGGCCAGGGTGCGCCACTCGGCCAGTGGGATGTTGTTCATGGGGTCGTCGGTCACGACCTGGACCGCCAGGTGGTCCGCGCCCGCCGCCAGGTACTCGTCGACGCGGCGGCGGATCGCCTCGGTGTCGCCCAGGGCGAAGACGGACGAGACGAGGTGGTCGCTTCCGCCGTCGCGGAAGTCGTCCTCGGTGAAGCCCAAACGAAGGAGGTTATTGGTGTAGTTGGGCATCGGGAGGTAGTGGGAGAGATACGCGCGGGCGGTGGCGCGGGCGCGGTCGAGGTCCGGTTCGAGGACGACCTTGAGATCCGGGGCGAGGAGGGGGCCGTCGCCAAGGATTTCGCGGGCCTCGGCGGTGAACTCGGGTGTGACCAGGTACGGATGGGCGCCGGCCGCGCGGTCGCGGGACAGCCTCAGCATCTTCGGGCCGAGGGCGGCCAGCACCCGTCGGGAGGCGGGGACCGGGGCCGGCGCGGCGTCGAGGCCGTCCAGGTACTCCCGCATCGCCGTGTACGGGCGGGCGTACTGCTTGACCATGTGACCGTGGCTCACCCCGAGGCCGAGCAGGAAGCGGCCGCCGTGAGCCGCGTCGAGGGCGGCGTGGCGCTCGGCCACATAGGCCGCCTCGTGGTCCCAGATGCTGAGGATGCCGGTCGCGACCGTGGTCCGGGAGGTCGCCTCCAGGAGGAAGGCGGCCTGGTCCGGCGAGGGGCTGCCGCCGAGCCACAGCGCTCCGTACCCCAGCTCGTCCACCTCGGCCGCGGCGTCCCCGATCGCACCGTGGTCGGCGGGGTCGGTGGTGCGGAGGGCACCGGTCCAGATGCCCGTCCTGCCCAGCGTGGTGGCGAGCGCCCTGCCGGGCGTCCCGGGCGTGGTGCTGGGTGGCGTGCTGGACGTCGTCCCCGGCGTATTTCCTTGTGCGTCGTGAGAGGCCATGGAGGCATTCAACCGGAGGTGGCATCCGGTTGTTCCTCGCCGCGCGGCCGTACGTCGATTCGGCACGGGATTCTCACCTGAGCGGGTCTGAGCGGGTCCGATGCGGCCTCACCGGCCATACGGGGACCCCACAGGATTCTCAGGCTATTCACAGACAGCCGAAAGGGAGCTCTCAGGCGCCCGCCCGAAGGTGAGAACCATGAAGGCGACCTCGCCCCATGGGCGTTCCGAACTGCTCCGACCCGATGGGAGCCCCGTCCGGGTGCTGGTTGTGGACGACGAGTCGGCCCTCGCCGACCTGCTCTCGATGGCGCTGCGCTACGAGGGCTGGGAGGTGCGGACGGCCGGGAACGGCGCGGAGGCGCTGCGGATCACCCGCGAGCTGCGCCCGGACGCCGTCCTCCTGGACATCATGCTGCCCGACATGGACGGGCTCACGCTGCTGGGGCGGGTCCGCAACGAGCTTCCCGAGGTGCCGGTGCTCTTCCTGACCGCGAAGGACGCGGTCGAGGACCGGATCGCCGGGCTGACCGCGGGCGGCGACGACTACGTCACCAAGCCCTTCAGCCTGGAGGAGGTCGTCGCCCGGCTGCGCGGTCTGCTGCGCAGGTCGGGGGCCGCGGCGGCGCGCAGCGAGTCGCTGTTGACCGTCGGCGACCTGGTCCTGGACGAGGACAGCCACGAGGTCTCGCGGTCCGGTCAGGAGATCCATCTGACCGCGACCGAGTTCGAGCTGCTGCGCTATCTGATGCGCAATCCGCGCCGTGTGCTCAGCAAGGCCCAGATCCTCGACCGGGTGTGGAGCTATGACTTCGGTGGCCAGGCCAACGTCGTCGAGCTCTATATCTCCTATCTGCGCCGGAAGATCGACGCCGGCCGCAGCCCGATGATCCACACCCGGCGCGGCGCGGGGTATCTGATCAAGCCGGGCGAGTAGGCGAGCCGGATCGTGGCGTTCTCCCCTGCCGCCGGTGTGCCCGCCGTGCCTCAGGCGTCTTCCGTGCCTCAGCCGCCCCCCGTGCCTCAGGCGTCTTCCGTGCCCCAGGCGCCTTCCGGGCCTCACTCCTGCTCTGGACCGCAGCCGTCCCCCGCGTCTTCGCCGTCCGGCAGGCGGGCCGCGCGCCGTCGCCGCAGGCCGTGGTCGCTGCGTACCCGGCTGGTCGTCTCCGCGGTCGGGCTGATCGCCGTCGTCTGCGCCGTCATCGGCGCGGTCACCACGATCGCCCTCCACACCTATCTGTACGACCAGGTGGACAAGCAGCTCTCCGGCGTCGCCATGCGCGTAGCCGGCCCGCCCTTCGACGACATCAAGGGTCCGCGCCTCGGTGGCCAGGGGCGGGAGGACATCCGCGATGTCGTCGCCGGGCCGGGCCAGCCGATGGGGACCGTCGCCGCGGAGGTCGAGGGCGGCGTGCTGAGCGACGGCGCGATCAGCCGTCAGCACGAGTCGAGCACGGGCGAGCCCAAGATCTCCGGCAGCCATCTGACGGCCGCTCAACTGAAGGCGCTGGGTGAGGTCCCGCGGGACGGGGGCGAGCACACCGTCGACATCCCCGGCAAGGGCGAGTACCGCGTCAAGTACGTCGTCGGAGGCCACGGCGACTTCCTCGTCGGCATTTCGACGGCCGAGGCGCAGAACACCGTCGACACCCTCATCCTCGCCGAGATCTGCGTCACCGCCGCCGGGCTGGTCGCCGTCGGGATCGCCGGCGCCGCCATGGTCGGCATCTCGCTGCGCCCGCTGCGCCGGGTGGCGGCCACCGCCACCCGCGTCTCCGAACTGCCGCTGCACAGCGGCGAGGTGGCCCTGCACGAACGGGTGCCGACGTCCGAGGCCGATCCGCGCACCGAGGTCGGCCAGGTCGGCGCGGCCCTGAACCGCATGCTCGGGCACGTCGAGTCGGCGCTCGCGGCCCGCCAGGAGAGCGAGACGCGGGTACGCCAGTTCGTCGCCGACGCCAGCCATGAGCTGCGCACCCCGCTCGCCTCGATCCGCGGCTACGCCGAGCTGACCAGACGCGGCCGCGAGGAGATCGGGCCCGACACCCGCCACGCCCTCGGCCGGGTCGAGTCCGAGGCGGCGCGGATGACCGGCCTGGTCGAGGACCTGTTGCTGCTGGCGCGCCTCGACGCGGGCCGTCCCGTCGAGCGCGCGGAGGTGGATCTGTCGCCCGTGGTCGTCGACGCGGTCAGCGACGCCCGGGCGGCCGGGCCGGAGCACAAGTGGCGCCTGGAGCTGCCCGACGACCCCGCGGTCGTCTACGGCGACGACGCCAGACTGCGCCAGGTCCTGGTCAACCTGCTCGCCAACGCCCGTACGCACACTCCTCCCGGGACGACCGTCACCGCGCGCGTGCTGTGGCGCGGCCCGTACGGAGCGCCGTACCCAGCCGCCTCGTATCCAGCCGCGTATTCCGTGCCCTGTGTGTCGCTGGAGGTCGAGGACGACGGACCGGGCATTCCGCCGCACCTCCTCCCGCATGTCTTCGAACGCTTCGCCCGCGGCGACGCCTCGCGTGCGCGTGGCGCCGGGAGCACGGGGCTCGGCCTCGCCATCGTGCACGCCGTGGTCATGGCGCACGGCGGCCAGGTGACGGTGGACAGCGTGCCGGGCCGCACCGTCTTCGGCGTCCACCTGCCCGTCGATCCGCCGGTCGGCCAGGCCGTCAACCTGTCCGGCCACCGGTCCGTCCACCAGCCCGTTCACCACTCCGTAACCCACTCACAGCCACGGCACAGGCTGACCACACAGCCATGACAGCGCCGCTCGCGAATGTCGTCCCCATGCGAACTCACACACCTCTCGAGGCACCGCCCGAGACACCCCTGCAGACCTTGCCCGCTCGCGCGCATGTGACGGTCGGCCGGAGCCAGCCGGTGCTCGACGTCGTGGTCCCCGTGTACAACGAGGAGGCCGACCTCGAGCGGTGCGTGCGGCGGCTGCACGACCACCTGGCCCGCACCTTCCCGTACGCCTTCCGCATCACCATCGCGGACAACGCCAGCACGGACCGGACCCCGGAGATCTCCGCCTACCTCGACGACGCCATCGACGAGGTCATCGCGGTCCGGCTGGAGCAGAAGGGCCGCGGGCGGGCGCTGCGTACGGTCTGGTCGATGTCGCAGGCGCCGGTGCTGGCGTACATGGACGTCGATCTGTCCACGGACCTGAACGCGCTGCTGCCGCTGGTGGCCCCGCTCATCTCCGGCCACTCCGACCTGGCGATCGGGTCGCGGCTGGCGCGCAGCTCGCGCGTGGTGCGCGGCCCCAAGCGGGAGTTCATCTCGCGCGCGTACAACCTCATCCTGCGCGGCAGCCTGGCCGCCCGCTTCTCCGACGCCCAGTGCGGTTTCAAGGCGATCCGCAAGGACGTCGCCGAGCGGCTGCTGCCGCTGGTCGAGGACACCGGGTGGTTCTTCGACACCGAGATGCTGGTGCTGGCCGAACGGGCCGGGCTGCGCATCCACGAGGTGCCGGTGGACTGGGTCGACGACCCCAACAGCACGGTCCACATCGTGAAGACGGCCACCGAAGACCTCAAGGGCGTCTGGCGGGTGGGGCGCGCGCTGGCCACCGGCGCGCTGCCGCTGGACCGGCTGCGCCGCCCCTTCGGGGACGATCCGCGCGACCGCGGGCTGAGCGGGGTCCCGGGCGGACTGGCCCGGCAACTGGTCGGCTTCTGCGTGGTGGGCGCGCTCAGCACGCTCGTCTACCTGCTGCTCTACTCCCTCTTCCGGCTGGGCACGGGCCCGCAGATCGCCAACGCGCTGGCCCTGCTGCTGTCGGCGCTCGGCAACACCGCGGCCAACCGGAGGCTCACCTTCGGCGTACGCGGCCGGGACCGGGCGGTGCGTCACCAGGCCCAGGGGCTGGTGGTGTTCGGCATCGGCCTCGCCCTGACCAGCGGCTCCCTGGCCGCGCTGGACGCCGCCGCCTCCGGCACCCCGGCGCACAGCACCGAACTCGCCGTCCTGATCGCGGCCAACCTCGCCGCGACCGTCCTGCGCTTCCTGCTCTTCCGGGCCTGGGTCTTCCCTTCGGAAAGCCAGCAGAACGGGACCGCCGTCGACCTCGCCCTGAGCGACCTCAACCTGACCGACCACGACTCTAGGAACACCCGATGACGACGTACGACCAGGGCTTCCGCGCAGCGGGGCCGCCGCCCCCGGCTCCCCCGGCCGCGACCCCCGCGCGGCCGGCGGCCCCGGAGGGCTCGCGCCTGGCCCGGGCGTGGCGCGGCCGGCCCGAGGACCCGCGCTGGGCGCGGCCCGCCCTATGGGGTCTGCTGGCCGTCACCACCGTGCTCTATCTGTGGAGCCTGGGCGCGTCCGGCTATGCGAACCAGTTCTACTCGGCCGCCGTGCAGGCGGGCAGCGAGAGCTGGAAGGCGTTCTTCTTCGGCTCCTCCGACGCCGGGAACTCCATCACCGTCGACAAGCCCCCGGCCGCGCTGTGGCCGATGGCCCTGTCGGTGCGGGTGTTCGGCCTCAGCTCCTGGGCGATCCTGGTCCCCGAGGCGCTGATGGGCGTGGCGACGGTCGGTGTGCTCTACGCGGCGGTACGGCGCCGGTTCAGCGCGGCCGCCGGGCTCATCGCGGCGGCGACCCTGGCGGTGACCCCGGTCGCGGCGCTGATGTTCCGGTTCAACAACCCCGACGCGCTGCTGTGCCTGCTGATGGTCTCGGCGGTCTACTGCGTGCTGCGCGCGCTGGAGGACGCCCGCACCAAGTGGCTGGTGCTGGCCGGGGTCTGGTTCGGGCTCGGGTTTCTGACCAAGACGCTGCAGGCGTGGCTGATCCTGCCGCCGCTGGCGCTGGTGTACGCGGTGTGCGCGCCCGCGAAGCCCGGGAAGCGGATCGGCCAACTGCTGCTCGGCGGGCTCGCGATGGTCGTCGCCGGCGGCTGGTGGGTGGCGATCGTCGAGCTGTGGCCGAAGTCCTCGCGCCCGTACATCGGCGGTTCGCAGGACAACAGCTTCCTGGAGCTGACCTTCGGCTACAACGGCCTGGGCCGGATCAACGGCAACGAGACCGGCAGCGTCGGCGGTGGTGGCGGCGGCCGGAACGGCGGCGGCCAGTGGGGCGAGACCGGTATCGACCGGCTCTTCAGCTCCGACATGGGCGGTCAGATCGCCTGGCTGCTGCCCGCGGCCTTCATCCTGCTGCTCGCGGGGATCTGGCTGACCTGGCGGGCCAGGCGCACGGACACCCGGCGTTCGGCGTTCCTGGTGTGGGGCGGGGCGCTGCTGATGACCTTCGCCACCTTCAGCTTCATGTCCGGGATCTTCCACCAGTACTACAACATCGCGCTCGCGCCGTATATCGCGGCCATCGTGGGCATGGGCGCGGCGATGCTGTGGGAGCGGCGGTCCACCGCCGCGGCGTCGATCGTGCTCGCCGCCACGGTCGCGGTGACGGCCATCTGGTCGTACGTGCTGCTGAACCGCTCCTCCGACTGGCACCCCTGGCTGCGCTGGGCGGTGCTGATCGCCGGGCTCGCGGCGGCGGCCGGGCTGCTGGTCGCGTCGCGGCTGGGCGGGCGGCTGGCGCTGGGCGTGGCGGGCCTCGGCCTCGCGGCGTCGCTGGCCGGGCCCATCGCGTACACGCTCAACACGGTCGACACACCGCACGGCGGCTCGATCGTCACGGCCGGTCCCGCGGTGTCGGGCGGCATGGGCGGCCCCGGCGGCGGCCGTCCGGGCGGCTTCCCGGGCGGGGCCAACGGCGGCCCGCCGGGGATGCGGAACGGCAACACCCAGGGCCAGAACGGTACGGGTACGGGGCAGAACGGTACGGGGCAGAACGGTACGGGGCAGAACGGTACGGGGCAGAACGGCCGGCAGGGCGTGATCCCCGGCGGCCAGCAGGGCGGCCAGAACGGCGGTCAGAACGGTGGCTTCCCCGGCGGTGGCTTCCCGGGTGGCGGCCAGTCCCAGCAGAACGGCCAGACCGGCCAAGGCCAGCAGGGCAACCGGCAGGGCATGATGCCCGGCGGCATGGGCGAAGGCGGCCGGCGCGGCGGTGGCATGGGCGGTCTGCTGGACGGCCCGAGCGTCAGCTCCAAGGTCAAGGCCGCGCTGGAGAAGAACGCCGGCGCGTACACCTGGGTGGCCGCGGCGATCGGCTCGCAGAACGCCGCGGGTTACCAACTCGCCACCGAGGACCCGGTGATGGCCATCGGCGGCTTCAACGGCAGCGACCCGTCCCCGACCCTCGCGCAGTTCAAGGCGTATGTGAAGCAGGGGAAGATCCACTACTTCATCAGCTCGGGCGGCATGGGCGGTATGGGCGGCGGCCCCGGTGGCGGGAACGGCACCTCGTCCAAGATCAGCTCGTGGGTCCAGGCCAACTTCAAGAAGGTGACGGTCGACGGCACCACCCTCTACGACCTGACCCAGAAGGCATCGAAGTGACCCGGATACCCAGATGATCGGCTGAACATCGCAGGTCAACGGGCCGGTGGCGGAGGAATTCCCACCGCCACCGGCCCGTTCGCGTTCCTCTCCGGAAATCTCCTGTACGCCGTAGGGGAAGCGCTGTACGGTGTACGACGCCCCGGGCCCGTACACCGTATAAGCGCGCAAGGAGAGTCATGACGGCGCAGACCGCCGACCCCATGTCCGATACCCCGCCCAGCCGGCAGACCGGCGGACACCCCCAGCGCTGGCTGATTCTCGGCGTCATCTGCCTCGCCCAGCTCACCGTGCTCCTCGACAACACCATCCTCAACGTCGCGATCCCCTCCCTCACCGAGGAGATGGACGCCTCCACGGCCGACATCCAGTGGATGATCAACGCCTATTCGCTCGTCCAGTCCGGGCTGCTGCTCACCGCGGGCAACGCCGCCGACCGCTACGGCCGGAAGAAGATGCTCGTCGCGGGGCTCGCCCTGTTCGGGATCGGCTCGCTGGCCGGTTCGCTGGCGCAGGGGCCGCAGCAGCTGATCGCCGCCCGCGCGGGCATGGGGATCGGCGGGGCGCTGCTGATGACCACCACGCTCGCCGTGGTCGTACAGGTCTTCGACGAGGGGGAACGCCCCAAGGCCATCGGCGTATGGGGCGCGGTCAGCTCGCTCGGGTTCGCCGCGGGACCGCTGATCGGCGGCACGCTCCTCGAACACTTCTGGTGGGGCTCGATCTTCCTGATCAACCTCCCGGTGGCGCTGCTCGGCCTCGCCGCGGTCGTCTGGCTGGTGCCGGAGTCGAAGAACCCGACCGGCGACCGGCCCGATCTGCTCGGCGCGCTGCTGTCCACGATCGGCATGACCGGCGTCGTCTTCGCGATCATCTCGGGGCCCGAGCACGGCTGGACGTCCCAGCGGGTGCTGCTGTCGGCCTTCGTGGGCGTGGTGGTGCTGACCGGCTTCGCGCTGTGGGAGCGCCGGATCCCGTACCCGATGCTGGATATGCACTTCTTCCGCGACCGCCGCTTCGTGGGGGCCGTCGGGGGCGGCATCCTCGTCGCCTTCGGCATGGGCGGCTCGCTCTTCCTGCTCACCCAGCATCTGCAGTTCGTGCTCGGATACGACGCGTTGGGCGCGGGTCTGCGCACCGCCCCGCTCGCGGTGGTGGTCGTCGTGCTGAATCTCTCGGGCGTCGGCGCCCGGCTGCTGACCAAGCTCGGCACCCCGGCCACCATCCTCTGCGGAATGGGTCTGCTGGCGGTGGGGCTGGCCCTCATCGCCACGCTCGGTGCCGACGGCTACGGCGGGATGTTCCTCGGACTGGTCGTGATGGGGGCGGGCATCGCGGTCTCCATGCCCGCGATGGCCACGGCCATCATGTCGGCGATCCCGCCGGAGAAGGCGGGGGTGGGCGCGGGCGTCAACGGCACGCTCACCGAGTTCGGCAACGGCCTGGGTGTGGCCGTCCTCGGCGCCATCCTCAACTCCCGGTTCGGCGCTCTGCTGCCCGCGGCCGCCACCGGGGCCGGCTCGCTCCCGGCCGCCTACGCCGCCGCGCACAGCGAAGCGGACCGGGCCTCCGTCGCGGACGCCTTCGCCTCCGGCGTGCAGACCAGCCAGCTGGTCGGCTCGGCGGCCGTGCTGGCGGGCGGTGTGCTGACGGCGGTACTGCTGCGCCGGGCCGAACGATCACAGGAGACAGGGGTGGCGGCATAGCATCGGGTACGTAAGACGCCACCGGCCGCGCGTCTGACGCCGCGCGGCCCTGGCGCAGGGAAGAAGGAGAGCGCGCCATGGCAACAGGCAGCCGTGTCATCCGTCCGCGGACCAGCATCTGGCTCTCCGAACGCAAGGCCCCGAAGCGCAAGGCGGAGCAGCAGCCGGCCGGGCTCGACCATGTGAAGATCGTCGCGGCCACGGTCCGGCTGCTGGACGCCGAGGGGCTGGCCGGGTTCTCGATGCGCCGGCTGGCGGCCGAGCTGGAGGTCACCGCCATGTCGGTCTACTGGTACGTCGAGACCAAGGACCAACTTCTCGAACTCGCCCTCGACGCGGCGATGGGCGAGATGTCGCTCCCCGCGGGGAGCCTCGGACCCGTCGAGGGCTATGAGCACCTGGACGTCGAGGGCTATGAGCACCTGGAGACCGGAGCACGGGACTGGCGCGATCAGCTGCGCCAGATCGCGTCCGAATACCGCAGGCTGCTGGTCGTCCACCCCTGGCTGTCCCCGCTGATGGGCGAGTACATGAACATCGGGCCGAACGCCATGGTCTTCTCCACCGCCGTGCAGCGCGTGGTGCGCGACAGCGGCCTGCCCGCGTCGCAGGTGCCGGGCGCGCTGGCCCTCGTCTTCCAGTTCGTCTACGGCTTCAGCACCATCGAGGGCCGCTTCGCCGCCCGCTCCCGGGCCGTGGGCATGAGCCAGGACGAGCTCTTCGCCGAGACGATGGCGGCCATCGAGGGCCGCCCGGAGTTCGACGAATCACGGGCGCTCATGGAGGCCCGATGCGGCGGCACCGTCCAGGAGATGCGCGAGCGGGACTTCACCTTCGCCCTGGACTGTGCGATCGCCGGCATCGAGGCCCTCCGCGACGGCGGAGACGGCGAGGACTGAGGCTGGCGCGCCCGCCTCAGGCGCCCGGCAGCTCCGTGCCCTGCACCGCCTGGCCCCCTTGAATTGCTTGTATGTCCAGCTCCACCCGCAGCGTCGTGCCGATGGCGGCGATGCCCGCCGCGACCACCTGGTTGTAGTTCATCGCGAAGTCCTCGCGCCGCAGCTGCGCCGTCGCGCGGAAGGCCGCCCGCACCCCGCCCCATGGGTCGGGGCCCGTCCCCAAATACGTCAGGTCCAGGTCGACCTCCCGTATCACGCCGTGCAGGGACAGCTTGCCGTGCACCGTCCAGCGGTCGGCACCGGCCGGGGTCAGCCCCGTGCTCTGGTACGTCAGGACCGGGAAGCGCTCCACGTCCAGGAAGTCGGCCGACTTCAGATGGCCGTCCCGCATACCGTTTCCCGTGTCGATGCTCGCGGCCTGGATGACCGCCTCGACGCCGGACTTCTCAATGTCCTCGGCTATGTCGATACGCCCGCTGAACTCCGCGAACCTGCCGTGCACGCTGGAGATGCCCAGATGCTGTGCGACGGCCCCCACCGTCGAATGCGCCGGGTCGATCGTCCATGCGCCGGGCGGCGGCAGCTCCACCCCGCCCTGCCGGGCCAGCACCACCGTGCCGAGCTCGACGCGCCCCGAGGCCGTGACGATCGCGGTCGAGGCGGCGGGGGCATAGCCCACGGCGGTGGCGATGACCGTGTACGGCCCGGGCGCCAGCGGCTCGTGGGTGCGCACCGCGCCGTCCTCGTCGGCCTGGGCGCGCAGCACCTGAGCGCCCGTCATATCCGTGACGGTCAGAACGGCGTGCTGCACCGCCCAGCCGTCGCGCGTACGGATCCGGGCGCGCAGCCCTCCGCTCGCGCTTCCGCCCGTTTCTGCTGCAGTGGTCGTCATGCCGCCTCTCGCTCTCGCTCCCGCTCCCGTTTCTGTCGGGGCTGTCTCGTCTGTGCCGTCTGCGTTTGTGGCTTGTGTGGTTCGTGGCCTGTGTGTCCTGTGGTCGTGCGCCGGACCCCGGGCGGCGGTGTCAGGCCGTCCCCTGCCTGGCAGGCTCGCTCTCACCTGCTATACACCGCCGCCGGGATCCGGGTTCCAGGACCGGCGCTCCGGCGCCGTCCCGGCCGGGGCCGGGGCGCGTCTCCGCTCTGCCGCGCCCCGGCCCCGGGGGTCTTTCCTTCAGGCCCCTCGGGCCCCTCGGGCCCCTCAGTCGAGGGGATGGGCGAGCTCGACGTCGTGTCCGTCGACTCCCTGCCCCTGGACCGTCAGCGCGCCCGCGACCGGCGGGTAGCCGCTCGCGATGACCGTGTAGTCGCCCGCGTTCAGGTCGGTGAAGGCGTACGCCCCGTCCTCCCCGGTCGTCGCGGTGGCGACCACGTTCCCGGCGGCGTCCACCAGCGTGACCCGCGCGTCCGGCAGCGGCCGCCGGTCGGCCCCGGCCCGTACCACGCCCTGCACCCGCGCACCGGCCTGCAGCGCGATCTCGACCCGGGTCAGGCCCTGGGCGCCGACCTCGACGGGCAGCGCGGCGGGCCGGAAGCCGGCGGCGTTCACCGCGACCGTGAAGGTCCCGGGGACCAGCTCCTCGAAGCTGAAGTCGCCCTGCTCACCGGTCTTCCCGGTGGCCAGCACCTCGCCGCGGACATCGGTGACCACGACCATCGCCGCCTCGACCGGCAGCCCGTCGGCGGCGCCGCGCACGCTGCCCGCCAGGCCGCTGGTCGCCGCCAGTACGACGTCAAAGGCGAGCGGTTCGTCGCCGACGACCACGGTCGACGCCTGCGGCTGGTGGCCGTCGGCGGCCGCGATCAGGACGTAGGTGCCGGAGCCCGGCGCGTCCAGGGCGTACGAGCCGTCCACGTGGGCCACGGAACGGCCCAGCTGCCGGCCGTTCAGCGAGATCAGCGTGACCGCGGCGCGCGGGACCGCGCTGCGGTCGGCGTTCCGGACGAAGCCGTGCACGCCCTGCCGGGGGTGATGTCCGGCGCCGCCGTCTCCGGCGGAGGCGTACGCGGCGAGCCGCTGCGTGGCGGACGCGTCCGCCAGGGCGTACTCCGACGCGGGGTCGGACGAGTCCGCGGCCGGAGCGCCCACGAGCGCGGGCTCGAGCTGCTCCATGGCGGCCGTGGCAGCTGTGGCGGCCTCGGGGCTTGTGGCGCTCGCCGCCAGGTCCTGGTCCGCCGGGGCCGCGGCCTGGGCGGCCTCGTCGGAAGAAGCCTGCGCACCCGACCGGGTCTTCAGCGGGACCTCCTTGATGAACAGCGTGACGAAGAAGGCCAGCAGCGCGGCCCCCGAGGCGTACAGGAAGACATCCGCGATGCCGTGTCCGTACGCGCTCTCCATGATGGTGCGCAGCGGCTCCGGGAGCTTGTCCGGGTCGGGGATCGCGCCGCCACCGGCGCCGCTCTGGGCGAGCGCCTTGCCCTTGGGGCCGAGCTCGGTCAGGCCGTCCTTGACGTAGTCGGTGACGCGGTTGCCGAGCACCGCGCCGAGCGCCGAGACACCGACCGCACCGCCCAGGGAGCGGAAGAAGGTGACGACGGCGCTGGCCGAGCCCAGGTCCTGCGGGGCCACCTGGTTCTGGGTGGCCAGGACCAGGTTCTGCATCATCATGCCGATGCCGAGGCCCATGAGCGCCATGAAGATGGCCAGGTGCCAGTACGGCGTGTCGTACCGCATGGTGCCCAGCAGCCCCAGGCCCGCGGTGACCAGCACACCGCCGGTGACCAGCCACGCCTTCCAGCGGCCTGTCTTGGTGATGACCTGGCCCGAGACGGTCGAGGAGATGAACAGACCACCGATCATCGGGATGGTCAGCACACCGGACATGGTCGGCGTCTTGTCCCGCGCCAGCTGGAAGTACTGGCTGAAGAAGACGGTCCCGGCGAACATCGCGACACCGACGAACAGCGAGGCGAGCGACGCCAGGGCGATCGTCTTGTTGCGGAACAGCCGCAGCGGGATGATCGGCTCGCTGGCCTTGCTCTCGATCAGGATGAAGATCAGTCCGAGGGCGATCGAGCCGCCGACCATGGCGTAGGTCTGCCAGGAGATCCAGTCGTACTTGTCACCCGCGAAGGTCACCCAGATCAGCAGCAGTGAGACAGCGGCGCTGATGAAGAAGGCACCGCCCCAGTCGACCTTGACCTCACGCTTGACGACCGGCAGCTTCAGGGTCTTCTGCAGCACGATCAGCGCGATGACGGCGAACGGCACACCGACGTAGAAGCACCAGCGCCAGCCGAGCCAGGAGGTGTCGGTGATCACGCCGCCCAGCAGCGGACCGCCGACGGTCGCCACCGCGAAGGTCGCGCCGAGGTAGCCGCTGTAGCGGCCGCGCTCGCGCGGGGAGATCATCGCGGCCATCACGATCTGGGCGAGGGCCGACAGACCGCCCACTCCGATGCCCTGCACCACACGGCAGGCGATCAGCATGCCCGCGCTCTGTGAGAGCCCGGCGACCACGGAGCCGGCCACATAGATGACCAGCGATATCTGGACGAGGAGCTTCTTGCTGAACAGGTCGGAGAGCTTGCCCCACAGCGGGGTGGTGGCGGTCATCGACAGCAGGGCGGCGGTGACCACCCAGGTGTACGAGGACTGGCTGCCGTGCAGGTCGGCGATGATCTCCGGGAGGGCGTTCGAGACGATCGTCGAGGAGAGGATCGCGACGAATATGCCGAGCAACAGCCCGGACAGCGCCTCCATGATCTGCCGGTGGGTCATCGGAGCCGTCGAGTCGGAGCCGTGGCCGTGGTGACCGCGGTGGCCTCCGCCTCCAGGCTTGGCATGGGCGGGGTGCCCCGCGGGTCCCCGCACACCGCCGTCCGGTGTGGTCGTTGCCATGGAGTTCCTATCGTTGCGTTGGTGTACGGGTGGTGCTCTCGTCCAAGAGCTGGGGAACCCGGGACCTGGTGTCGCCGAAATCCGTCCGCAGCCGGGCGAGTAGTTCGTTGAGGCGGCCGACGTCGTCGTCGGACCAGTCGCTCAGACAGGCGGCGAGGGCCTGCGTATAGCGCTCGGACACCTCGTTGAGCAGCTTCTCGCCGCTTGCGTTGAGGCTCAGCAGCCGGGACCGCCGGTCCTGTGGATCCGGCTTCCGGTCGATCCAGCCGCGCTCGGCGACGTGTGCGACATGGCGGCTCGTGACCGACATATCGATGTCGAGCAGCTCGGCCAGTTTGCTCATGCGCATTTCGCCGAAGCGGTTGAGCAGCATCAGGACGATGGCCGAGCCGGCAGCGCAGTCAGGGGGGAGGACGCGCGACAGCCCTCGTTTGACGGTGCCGATGGCGCTGAGTTGCCGTGCCAGCTCCTCGTACTGACTCGGTGCGGCCATGGCGACTCCAGGGGCTGTCGGAGGCTATCGGTTGCTTAGGGCAACCATAGGGGTGGTTAGTTGCTGCAGGCAAATTAAATCGGGCTTCGCTGAGTAAATTGCCCGCAAAGGCTCACCCAGGGGGCGGTCAAGGGGCCCGCCAGTGGTGCGGGCGGGGTGTTCGGGAGCGGTGGGGCCCGGGGGTGTGCGGGAATGCGCTCATTCGCTAGGGTCGTGGGCCATGGCGAACAACCCCCAAGGTCCTGAGGGCAACTACGACCCGGCCGGCTCGACCCAGATGTTCCGGGCCTTTGTCGATGACGAGGGCGGGCGGCAGCAGCAGCGAGCGGCCGCTCCCTCTTCCTCCGGCGGCCCGCGCATCGGTGTGATCGTCGGTGTGATCGTCGCGATCGCGGTCGTCGCCGGGGTCGCCTGGCTGGCCCTGGCCTAATTCTCGGACTGGTCCCCGGCCTAGTCCTTGGGCCAGCTCACGGAGGCGTCCTGGGTCTCGATGTGCATGCCGAGCGGCACCCGCCAGTCGTCCACGCACACTTCCCAGGTCTTCTCCTTCTTCCCGCCCGCCAGAATCGGCACCGGCAGGGTGCGCTTCGACTCGATCGTCGCCCAGTCGATGCCGAGGACGTCGATGATGTGGGTCGCGAAGGTGATCGTTCCCGAGGTCACGGGGGTGCCCCCGGTGTTGCGGAACTCGACGGTCACCTTCTCGCACCAGCGGTCGTCGGCTGCCGCGCGCACCAGATCGCCGATCTTCAGCACGGCCGGGCCGGTCGGGGTGGAGGGTGAGCCGGGCGTGGACTGAGGGTCGTCCGTACTTCCCGAACCGCCGGAGCCGCCGGCGGGCCCGGAGCCGCCTGAGCCGCTTCCGCCGCCGGTGCCGTCATGGGCGCCGCCGGTCTGGTCGCCGCCGCCGTCGGCGCCTGTCCGCCCTGGTGTTCTCCCCGGGGACTTGCCGGGCCTACCCGTCGCGGCGGCCCCGTCCCGCCCGGACGAGGCGTCCGGCGCGCCCGAGGTCTTCGTGTCCCCGGGCCCGGAGGAGCGCCCGTTCCCGTCGCGGCCGGAGTTCTTTCCCTTGCCGTCTCCCGTACCGTCGCCGTCGAGCGGCACCAGCTTCACACCGCCCCCGGACGGTGCGGACGTGGCGCTGGGTTCGTTCGGCCCGGCCGCTTCGGCCGCGAGATATCCGTCGTCGCCGCCGGCGCAGCCGCTGAGCAGCGCGCCCAGGCACAGCGCGGCCGCCGAGGAGGCGATCGCCGTGCCCCGGCGTCCCGTTGTCCGGCTCCACGCATATCGCATCGGGCCAGTGTGGCTGACGACCCATCAGGTGTACAGGGTCGTGCGGCAGCCGGGCACCGGCCCGATGACGGCGCGTCAGCGGTGCGTCACCGCTGACGCGTTACCGGCGTCTCAGTCGGCGATGAGCCCTTCCCGCAGCTGCGCCAGAGTCCGCGTCAGCAGCCGTGAGACATGCATCTGGGAGATCCCGACCTCTTCGCCGATTTGCGACTGCGTCATATTGGCGAAGAAGCGGAGCATGATGATCTGGCGCTCGCGCGGCGGGAGTTTGGCCAGCAGCGGCTTCAGGGACTCCCGGTACTCCACGCCCTCGAGCGCGCTGTCCTCGTAGCCGAGCCGGTCGGCCAGCGACCCCTCGCCGCCGTCGTCCTCGGGGGACGGGGAGTCGAGCGAGGAGGCGGTGTAGGCGTTGCCCACCGCCAGCCCGTCGACCACGTCCTCCTCCGAGACGCCGAGCGCGGTGGCGAGTTCGGTGACGGTCGGGGAGCGGTCGAGCTTCTGGGACAGCTCGTCGCTGGTCTTGGTGAGGGCGAGGCGCAGCTCCTGGAGCCGCCGCGGCACCCGCACCGACCAGCTGGTGTCGCGGAAGAAGCGCTTGATCTCGCCCACGACGGTCGGCATGGCGAAGGTCGGGAACTCGACGCCCCGCTCGCAGTCGAACCGGTCGATCGCCTTGATCAGACCGATCGTGCCGACCTGGACGATGTCCTCCATCGGCTCGTTGCGGCTGCGGAAGCGGGCCGCCGCATAGCGCACCAGCGGGAGGTTCAGCTCGATGAGGGTGTCACGTACGTAGGTGCGCTCCGCGCTGTCCCGGTCGAGCGCGGCGAGCCGCAGAAACAGGGAGCGGGAGAGGGTGCGGGTGTCGATGGCGTCGCCGTCGTCGAGCACGTGCGGTGCGTCGTTGGTGAGCACCTTCGAGCTGCCCAGTTCTACGGACATGCCACCCCCTTTGGGTCGCGGACGGATCCCGGCTGCGCTCGTTGCGTCGAACGCAGCCTCCCCCTGAATACCGGAGGTGAGGCCGCGGCAAACGCGGTTCCTGCAGAATGTCACATGTCGGCAACACGCTGTAGCGCCATGTCGACATTACTGCCCGGAAGGAGTGAGGGAGGGCTCCCCCGTCCCGGTTATGACTCGATCCGGTTTGCGGACCTGAGCCTGGCAAAGCTGCGGGACAGCAGCCGGGAGACATGCATCTGTGAGACGCCGAGCTCGGCGCTGATCTGAGATTGAGTCAGATTGCTGTAGTAACGGAGCAAAAGGATGCGCTGCTCGCGCTCCGGCAGTTGGACGAGGAGGTGCCGCACCAGATCGCGGTGTTCGACTCCGGCGAGCGCCGGATCCTCGTAGCCGAGCCGGTCGACCAGCCCCGGCAGCCCGTCGCCCTCCTGGGCGGCCTCCAGTGAGGTCGCGTGGTACGAGCGACCGGCCTCGATGCAGGCCAGCACCTCGTCCTCGCCGAGACCGAGCCGTTCGGCGATCTCGGCCGTGGTGGGGGATCTGCCGTGCAGCACCGTCAGATCCTCGGTCGCGCCGTTGACCTGCACCCACAGCTCATGCAGCCGGCGCGGCACATGGACGGTGCGGACGTTGTCGCGGAAGTAGCGCTTGATCTCGCCGACCACGGTCGGCATGGCGAAGGTCGGGAACTGCACACCGCGCTCCGGGTCGAACCGGTCGATCGCGTTGATCAGGCCGATCGTGCCGACCTGGACCACGTCCTCCATCGGCTCGTTGCGGCTGCGGAACCGGGCCGCGGCGTAGCGCACCAGCGGCAGATTGGCCTCGATCAGCGCGTCCCGTACCCGCGCGTGTTCGGGGGTGCCGGGCGTCAGGCAGGAGAGCTCGGCGAACAGCACCTGGGTGAGCGCCCTGGCGTCCGCCCCGCGGCTTCTGCCGCTGTCGCTGCCGCCGTCGCCCTGGGGCGGCGTTCTGGGCGCGGTACGGGCCGACACGGTCACGCCACCCCTTCACGATGTACTCACCCGGCAAAGCGGTCATAGCATCACAAGACATGTGCACTGTGTGCAAGCACCGCATTACTACGTGTTGGTGGTGGGGTTGCCGGGTGTTCGAAGGGTGGGGTGGGTGCGGGGGTGTGCGCCGGGGCGTGCGCGGATATGCGGCGACCCCCGGCGGGGTGGGCCAGGGGCCTGGAGCTCCGTCGGTCAGTTGACCAGTTCTGTCATGAACTCACCGACGCTCTTGGCGGCGTCCGATATCCCCTCGAAGCCCACCTGGACCAGGTCGGCCGCGCGCGCCGGGCTGTTGATGATCGTGTACAGCACGAAGACGATGAGCATGTAGAGCGCGACTTTCTTCGCCTGTGCCATCTCGTGCTGCCTCCCCTGCGGCCCTTGCATGGTCGCGTGAGTCTATCCACACGTTTGGCGCAGTGGTCTCATCAGTCCTACTAATCAATTCGTGTCTCCGGCATAAAGGTGGATTCTGGAAAGAGAAGGGCGGCGAAGAGGAAGGGGGCTCAGATGCGGGTCGGTGTGCTGACCGGCGGTGGCGACTGCCCGGGCCTCAACGCGGCGATCCGCGCGATCGTCCGCAAGGGCGTACAGGAGTGCGGCTTCGAATTCGTCGGCGTACGGGACGGCTGGCGCGGCGCCCTGGAGGGCGGGATCGTGCCGCTGGACATCCCCGCCGTACGCGGCATCCTCCCGCGCGGCGGGACCATTCTCGGCTCCTCCCGGACCAATCCGCTGGCGAGCGAGGACGGGGTGGCCCGGGTGCGGGAGAACCTGGAGGCGTACGGGGTCGACGCGCTCATCGCGATCGGCGGCGAGGACACGCTCGGGGTCGGCGCGGTGCTGGCGGGCGAGGGGATCGACGTGGTCGGCGTGCCCAAGACCATCGACAACGACGTCGCCGGCACCGACTACACCTTCGGCTTCGACACCGCGGTCAACATCGCGACCGAGGCCATCGACCGGCTGCACACCACCGCCGAGTCGCACACCCGGACGCTGGTCGTCGAGGTCATGGGCCGGCACGCGGGCTGGATCGCGCTGCACTCGGGCATCGCGGGCGGCGCCAACGTCATCCTCATCCCCGAGCAGCCGTTCGACGTGAACCAGGTCTGCGAATGGGTGGAGAGCCGCTTCAAGATCCGGTACGCCCCGATCGTCGTGGTGGCCGAGGGTGCGGTCCCGAAGGAGGGGCAGATGGTGGTGAAGGACTCCTCGCTCGATGAGTTCGGCCATGTGCGGCTGTCCGGCATCGGGGAGTGGCTGGCGCGGGAGATCTCCGACCGCACGGGCAAGGAGGCCCGTACCACCGTCCTCGGACACATCCAGCGCGGTGGCACCCCCAGCGCCTTCGACCGCTGGCTGGCGACGCGGTTCGGGCTGCGCGCGATCGACGCGGTGTACGAGCGGGACTTCGGCACGATGGTCGCGCTGCGCGGCACGGACGTCGTGCGCGTGCCGCTGTCCGAGGTCACGGTGGGGACCAAGGGCGTGGACCCGGCCGTCTATGCGGAGTTCGGCGTCTTCTTCGGCTGATGCCGATGTCATTGGGGCATTGGGTCGTATCAGGCGGGATGCGGGACCACCGCGACCGGACAGTGGGCGTGGTGCAGTACGGCGTGGGCGATCGGCCCCAGGTGCCGCTCGGCGACCCGGTCGGCCGTACGGCGGCCGACGACCAGCAGCAGCGCCCGCGCGGACGATCTGACCAGCGCCTGCGCCGGGTTGAGCAGAACGATGTCCGGGAAGACCTCGACCTGCGGATATCTCGTACGCCAGGGCCGCAGGGCGTCGGACATCGCCTGGCTCTCCTGGTCCTCCCACATGCCGCGGTCCTCCTCGAGGACGCCGATCATCCAGGCGGAGGGGGCGGCGGCGGGCAGTGCCCACGCATGCACCACGCGCAGCCGGGCCTTGTGCGCCAGGGCGGCGCGGAAGGCGAAGTCGGCGGTTTCGGCCAACTGGCCCTGTACGTCGAGGGCGGCCACGACCTCCGCTTCCCGGTCCGTTTCCCTGTCCGTGGGGCCCTCCCGAACCGTCACCACCGGGCAGTCGGCGGCCGTCGCCACCCGCAGCGCCACGGACCCCACCGCAAGCCCGTCGAAGCCGCCCCAGCCGCGCGCCCCCACGACCATGAGCCCGGCGCTCCCCGCCGCCGTGAGCAGGGCCTCGTCCGCGGCCGTGGCGACGTGTTCACCGGTCACCTCCAGGCCCGGACGGCGCTCGGCGAGGTCCGCCGCGGCCTGCCGGATCATCTGCTCGCCGACGTATCCCCAGGCGTCCTCGCCCGGCACCGGGGAGACCCGGGGCGGAAGCGGCGGGGAGGCGTGCAGAAGCAGCAGTGGAACCGCTCGGTCCAGCGCTTCCCCGGCGGCCCACTCCGCCGCCGCCAGACTGGGCTCGGAACCGTCGACTCCGGCCACAACGGGGCCGCCGCCACTCATCGGGACTCCTTCCTGCTACCTCACTTAGTCTAGATATGGGGCAAATATTCGTAATAGTGGGCCGAGAAGGGAAGGTGACCGGGGATGAGCGTGCCCGTACGACGAGGACGAGCCGGTTTGCCGGTCGAACATCGGCTCTCCAGATGGCGGAACCCAATGGCGGAGTTCGACGAGCTCTTCGACCAGATGGGCACGCTGCTGGAATCCGCCGTCGGTGGTGCCGCGCTGCCCGCCGCGGCGGAACGGGCGTGGATGCCGCCGGTCGAGGTGGCCGAGGGCAGCGATGCCTACACGGTCGAGCTCGAGCTGCCCGGCGCCCGCCGGGAGGACATCGACATCCAGGTCCGCGAGCGCGAGCTGACCGTCTCCGGTGAGCTGAAGGAGCCGGAGCGCCCCGGGGTGCTGCGCCGCAGCACGCGCCGCACCGGGCGGTTCGAGTTCCGTATGACGCTGCCCGGCGATGTGAACACCGGCAAGGTGAGCGCCAAGCTGGCCGACGGAATCCTCGGCCTGACCGTCCCGAAGGCGGAGGTCGCCAAGCCCCGCCACGTCGAGATCACCGGCGGCGAGTCGTAGGGCGAGCCGTGGGCAGGGACTCGTAAGCAGCGAGCCGCAGGCAGGGAGCCGCTGTTTCTCTTGCTGGTTGATGCCTTACTCCGTACCCTCCAGCTGACGGACCGTCAGATGAGTGGGTGTCCGGTCCCGCCCGGACACCAGGGGAGAGGACGGCATGACTGGCGAGACGAACGGCGCAACCGAACTGCCCATGGTCATCAGCGTGGACGACCATGTGATCGAGCCCGCGCACCTCTTCGACACCTGGCTGCCCGCCAAGTACCGGGACCGCGGCCCCAAGCCCATGACCGCCGGAATCGGCGAGCTGGCCTACATCGGCGGCAAGTACCGGATCACCACCGACCCGGACGGCCCGCCGACCGACTGGTGGCGGTACGAGGGGCTGCTCTTCCCGTACAAGCGGATCATCGCGGCGGTCGGCTTCTCGCGCGACGAGATGACCCTCGAAGGCATCACCCGCGACCAGATGCGGCGCGGCTGCTGGGACCCCAAGGCCCGGCTCGCAGACATGGAGATGAACCATGTCGAGGCCTCGCTGTGCTTCCCGACCTTCCCGCGCTTCTGCGGCCAGACCTTCGCCGAGGCCGAGGACAAGGAGGTCGGCCTGGCCTGCGTCCGGGCGTACAACGACTGGATGGTGGAGGAGTGGTGCGGGGACAGCGGCGGGCGGCTGATTCCGCTGTGCCTGATCCCGCTGTGGGACGTGGAGCTGGCGGTCCAGGAGATCCGCCGGAACGCAGGCCGTGGCGTGCGCGCCGTGACGTTCAGCGAGATCCCCACGTACCTGGGGCTGCCGAGCATCCACAGCGGCTACTGGGACCCGTTCTTCGCCGAGTGCGAGGCGACGGGCACGGTCGTGTGCATGCACATCGGATCGTCCTCCCAGATGCCCGCCGCCTCACCGGACGCCCCGCCGGCCGTCCAGGCGGCCTTGAGCTTCAACAACGCCATGGCGTCGATGATGGACTTCCTCTTCAGCGGCGTCCTGGTGCGCTTCCCGCGGCTGAAGCTCGCATACGCCGAGGGCCAGATGGGCTGGATTCCGTACGCCCTGGAGCGCGCGGACGACGTCTGGGAGGAGCACCGGGCCTGGGGCGGGGTGCGCGATCTGATCCCGGAGCCGCCGTCCACGTACTACTACCGGCAGATCTTCTGCTGCTTCTTCCGCGACAAGCACGGCGTCGCCTCGCTGGACACCGTCGGCGTCGACAACGCGACCTTCGAGACCGACTATCCGCACGTCGACTCGACCTGGCCGCACACCAAGCGGGTCGCGGCCGACCATGTGGCCGGGCTGCCGCCGGAGACCGTCTACAAGATCCTTCGGGGCAACGCGATCCGGATGCTCGACCTGGACTTCGACAAGGACCGGGCCCGGGTGGGCTAACGCTCCTGGGGTTCGAGGTGCGGACGGCGTCGGTCATGGCGACGCTGGTCCTATGGAGGACAAGACCAGGGACCGGCCCCGGGTGGTGGTGGACGAGCCGCTCGACGGGCGCCGCCGCGTCATGATCGACGGCGCTGACGTCGGGGTCGTCGTCAGCGCCGATGAACTGCGCGGCGTACTGCGCCGCGCGGGCCTGATCACGGAGGACGCCCCCATCGACGACCCGCGGCTCATCGAGTGGCACGGCGGCGGCCCCGACGACTGGCCTGCGGCGTAGCACCTGAGCCGCGTGCCGAGGGCAGGGCGGCGTCTAATACTCCGGCTGACCGCGCCGCCGCACCGCACCGCCGAGCCGGGTGAGCGCGGCGCGGACCTGCCAGGCGCTGGTGACCGTGACGCCACCCAGCCGGTCGGCCAGCGACCTCCGGGAGCCCATGAGCGCCAGCGCCGCGTTGAGCGCGAAGAAGGCCACGGCGACGACCCAGCACAGCACCGAGAGCGCGACCATGCCGTCGGCCAGCAGGCAGCAGGCCAGCGCGTACCAGCCGACGTCGACCAGCGCGGTCACGGCGGCGCGTATTCCGGCCTGGCCCCGCCCGGGCCGCCCGCCGCCACGGCGCCGGACGACACACAGGGCCGTCAGTGCCTGGCCCGGGGTGCGGCCCAGTACGGCCAGCGAGAGGAAGTGGTAGGCGAAGGTGAACACGACCAGCGCGGTAAAGCCCTGTTGGACGGCCGTCACAGCATGCCGCCACAGCGACTCCCCGACGCCCTGACCCGCCCCCGCCAAGTCGCCGTTCGAGGTGATGACCTGCCAAGCGCTGGTTTCGGCGAGGCTCGTCACGTCGCTCACTTCGGCGCTGATCCGGTGGAAGGTGAACCAGCCGAGCAGCACGGCCACTGCCACGACCAGGGCGAAATCCAACGCCCAGGCGAACAGCCGGCGCGTCCGCGGGGGGCGGGCAGGCGCCGCGCCCTCTTCGGTGATCCCAGGTGTCGGTACCGCTCGTCGGAGCATCAGTTCCCCCCAGAAGCGTGATGTGGCGGTGGTCACAGCGTAGGAGGAGACACCGCGTCGCGGCCGGAGAACGGCTCGCAGGGCCCGGACTGGGACGGTAATGGGACGGTTCTGGGACGGAAAACGAGACGGAGCGCGACAAGGGCCCCGACCTGATCAGGTCGGGGCCCTTGTCTTTGCACTTCAGAGCGGTAGCGGTGGGATTTGAACCCACGGAGGAGTTGCCCCCTCACACGCTTTCGAGGCGTGCTCCTTAGGCCGCTCGGACACGCTACCGAGAGAGAGCTTAGCGGACGGTCGGCCGTGCTCCGAAATCGGTTAGCGGCGGGGGGCGCGGAAGAAGGCGGTGAGGAGGGCGGCGCACTGGTCTGCGAGGACGCCGGGGACGACCTCGGGGCGGTGGTTGAGGCGCCGGTCGCGGACGACGTCCCAGAGCGAGCCGACGGCGCCGGCCTTGTCGTCGGTGGCGCCGTAGACCACGCGGTCCACGCGGGACAGGACGATCGCGCCCGCGCACATGGTGCAGGGCTCGAGGGTGACCACGAGGGTGCAGCCGGTCAGGCGCCAGCTGCCGAGGCGGCCGGCGGCGTCGCGGAGCGCGAGGACCTCGGCGTGGGCTGTGGGGTCGCCGTGGGCCTCGCGCTCGTTGCGGCCGTGACCGAGGGGGGAGCCGTCCGGGCCCAGCACGACGGCGCCGACCGGCACGTCGCCCGTCTCCGGCGCCCGCGCCGCCTCCTCCAGTGCGAGGCGCATCGGTGCGCGCCAGGGGTCGCGGAGGGGGTCGGGGGCGGGACCGGAGAGGAGGCCGGACAGCGGATCGGTCATGGCACCAGTGTGGGCGACGGAGCGGTCAGCGCACCGCCTCCAGCCCCTCCATGCTGCAGCCCAGCATGTCGGCGATGGATTCGAGCGCGTCCCCGTCCAGGGCCTTCAGTTCCTTCTCGTCCATGCCGAGGTCGGCGAGGATGTCGGCGTCGCCGAGCGGGCCCGCCGGGACCGGCGCGTCCGGGTCGGCGTCCTCGTCGTCGTTCGCGTCGGGCTCACCGTCCTCGGTGCCGTCCAGGTCGACGAGGCTGTCCAAGTCCTCGTCGGCGCCCCGGCCGAGCAGCTCGTCGGTGAGCATCTGGCCGTACGAGCTGCGGGCGGCCGCGGCGGCGTCCGATACATAGATGTGCGGGTCCTCCTCGCCGTCCACACGGACGACGCCGAACCACGCGTCTTCGTGCTCGATGAAGGCCAGCACCGTGTCGTCGTCTGAGGCCTCACGGGCCAGTTCGATCAGATCTGTCAGGGTCTCCACGTCATCGAGCTCTGTGTCGCTCGCTTCCCACCCTTCTGCGGTGCGCGCGAGCAATGCGGCGAAGTACACCGTGACTCTCCCACTGGTCATAGGCGTGCTGGGGCGGGCGGGACAGTGCCCCACCCCAATCGGCATCGTGACAGAAACCTTCGCTTCGCGAGAGGTCTTCCGCGCTGCGTCGTGCACCAGTCCAAAGAGATGTAACTCACGCGGACCGAAACGGACCGGTAGGGGGACTGTTACGGGCCTCACCAGCGGAAGGTTCGCAGGTGTGGCACTTGGTGCATCCGGGTTGGCCGGCATACCGCCGGGAGGTTGTCCGACATGCCGCCGGGAGAGCCGGAAGCGCGGCCGGGCGGCGTGGGTGTCGGGGCGCTCGGTTACTGTCGATGCCATGCGGATCCATGTCGTCGACCACCCGCTGGTGGCGCACAAACTCACCACGCTGCGCGACAAGCGCACCGATTCCCCCACCTTCCGGCGGCTCGCCGACGAACTGGTCACCCTGCTCGCCTACGAGGCGACCCGGGACGTGCGCACCGACCAGGTCGACATCGAGACCCCGGTGACGGCGACGACCGGGGTGCGGCTGTCCTATCCGCGGCCCATGGTGGTGCCGATCCTGCGGGCGGGCCTGGGGATGCTGGACGGCATGGTGCGGCTGCTGCCGACCGCCGAGGTCGGCTTCCTGGGCATGATCCGCGACGAGCAGACGCTGCAGGCGTCGACGTATGCGACGCGGATGCCCGAGGACCTCTCCGGCCGTCAGGTGTATGTGCTGGACCCGATGCTGGCGACCGGCGGGACGCTCGTCGCGGCGATCCGGGAGCTGATATCCCGTGGCGCCGACGATGTCACCGCCCTGTGTCTGCTGGCCGCGCCCGAGGGCGTGGAGACCATGGAGCGCGAGCTGGCGGGCGCGCCCGTCACGGTGGTCACCGCGTCGGTCGACGAGCGGCTGAACGAGAGCGGGTACATCGTCCCCGGGCTCGGCGACGCCGGGGACCGGATGTACGGGACGGCCGGCTGAGCGGCCTCAGTGGTCTGAGCGGCACGGCCCGCCGGTGAGCCTTTTGAACGGCGGGCCGGGAGGCGTCAGCAGGTCGGGGCGGAGGACGACGGCTTCGGTGTGGCCAGGGCGGCCATCGCCTTGACGGCGTCCTTCTCCTTGACCAGGTCCTTGAACGTGGTCCCGATGATCAGGTCGACGTCCTTGCCCGAGCGCGCGTCGTTCTTGGTCTGGGCGCCGTCGAGCTGTGTGGCGAGTACGTCGAAGGGTCCGTCGGTGGCCGCCGGAGCGCCGAGCAGTATGCCGGGGGCCTTGACCTTCTTGTCGTACGCGGCGGGCGCGTTGCCCACCTTGCCGATTTTGAAGCCGCGTTTCCGCAGCTCGTCGGCGGTGTCCTTGGCCAGCCCGGTGCGCGGGGTGGCGTTGTAGACGTTGACGGTGATCTCGGCGGGCTTGGGCAGCGACTTCGGGGCCTGCTGGGCCGTACGCGCGGCCTTGCCTGTCTTGTCGGCCTTGTTCTGGCCCTGGCCCTTGGCGGGCTCGCGTTTGCAGTCCGCCGTGCTCCGCGCCGAGCGCACCGTCTTGTCGTCGTCGCCGCCCGAGAACACGTCGATGAGCTGGAGCGTTCCCCAGCCGACCAGGCCGAGGGCGACGACCGTACCCATCGCGGCGAATACGAGCCGACGGCGGCCTCGGGGTCGGCGCATGCGCGGGTAACGGTTGCCCGTGATGCGGTACTTTCCGCCCATGCCGGGTGGGGTGAGCATGCTCATAGCCGCAGCGTAGTGCGGCTTGGTGACGATGCCTACTAAATGATCAATGGTTGCCGCACAGCCCAACCCGAAAGGGCCAACGGACCCGTCGGACAGGTGTGCGGCGAGTGGGCGGCGTCGTGTGGTCGTCGGCCGGTCAGCCGAGCTCCAGGACGCGCGCGTGCAGCACCTGGCGCTGCTGGAGCGCGGCGCGCACGGCGCGGTGCAGCCCGTCCTCGAGATACAGATCGCCCTGCCACTTCACGACATGGGCGAAGAGGTCCCCATAGAACGTCGAGTCCTCCGCGAGCAGCGTCTCGAGGTCGAGCTGCTGCTTCGTGGTGACCAGCTGGTCAAGACGTACCGGGCGTGGGGCGACATCCGCCCACTGGCGGGTGCTTTCCCGGCCGTGGTCGGGGTACGGCCGACCGTTTCCGATGCGCTTGAAGATCACACGGAAAGCCTACCGGGCAAGCGGCACCCGGCGCAGCCAAGGCGCCGGAGTGCCGGATGGCTGTCGCCCGCTCCGCGCCCGCGCCGGGCCCGTTCCTGGGGGTGCTCCGAGGGGGCAGTGAAGCGAAAAAGTAGGCAAATCGGGAAAAAATGTCTGACCGGGACTAGTCGCGCAGAAGGTGCGGGAGTAACGTGAATAACAGCCTGCGGGGCGAGCGAGGGAGCTCGACCGGAGACACGTTCAGGAAAGAGAACGTCGGTACTCCAGGAAGAAGGACTTCGGTTCTTCGGAACGGAGAGGTTCTCCAGAGGGGACGCGTCCTAGATGGTCGGGCTGAGAGGCCGGAAGGTCGGGGAGACCGGAAGGCGACCTCCAAAACCTGATCCGGACAATGCCGGCGAAGGGAGCCCACCTCGCAGGTTTTGTCCTGCCCGGGTCCGGCGAGGTGAGAAGCGTCAGCGGACCGGGCGCCTGCCGCTGTGGCGCAGCTGCGTTCCGAGGAAGACCATGTCGGCGAGGAAGACGACCACGCCGATGATCAGCAGATACAGCAGCCCGCTGACGACCGCCCCGGTGATCCCGAGCGCGATCGCCACCAGGAGCAGCAGCAGGAACAGCGCCATCTCACCCTCTCCTGCTCAAAGTGCGCAGAGTGCTCAGGGACGGGCCAGCCGCCGCTCACCGCCGGCGCCCGGCTGATAGCTCAGCTCGTAGTGCTTGAAGACCGCCTCTTCCTCGGTGGCGGGCAGCACGTCGTCGGTTCCGATGGACGGGGCGTCCCGCACCAGGTTCTTGGGATACGTGACCTTGAGATAGTCCGGGCCCACCTTCGCGCCGTCGAGCGGTACGAACACCAGCCGCCGTCGGGTCGGCATGCCGACCGTGATCGTCGCGAAGGCGGGTTCATCGGTGGCGGTGTCCACGTAAATCGACTCCAACGTGCCGATCTTGCGGCTGGAGTTGTCCACCACGTCATGGTCGCGCCATTTTCGGATGTCGTCGGCCTCGAACACCGTGCCCTCCAAACATCGCTTGCTCTCATCCTCCGACGCACTTCGGCGGGCGGCCACTCCACATGCCCGGCGGTTGCGCCGCCCGGCGGAGGCTCGGAGCATGGCTTGGGGGAGGCCATGGGAGGCCGTGCAGCCGCGCGGTCACCGGTCACGGAGTCTTTGCAGCCACGGAGTCCGGCATGGCAGATCACCGCAACCTCAACCCGTCGTCCCCGCCGCCTCGCTGCCTGGTCACCGGGGCGACCGGCTACATCGGCAGCAGACTGGTGCCGGAACTGCTGGCGGCCGGGCATCCGGTGCGCTGTCTGGTCCGCTCGCCCGACAAGCTGCGGCGGCAGCCCTGGGCGGAGCGGGTGGGGCAGGCGCGCGGGGACGTCCTGGACGCGCGGTCCGTACGGGCGGCGATGGAGGGCGTGGACGTCGCGTACTACCTGGTGCACTCGCTTGGGACCGGCCCCGGCTTCGAGGAGACCGACCGCCGGGCGGCCCGGAACTTCGGGGAACAGGCGCGCGCCGCCGGGGTCCGGCGGATCGTCTACCTCGGCGGGCTGACCCCGTCCGGGGTGCCCGAGCGTGACCTCTCGCCCCATCTGCGCTCGCGGGCCGAGGTGGGCCGTGTGCTGCTGGCGTCGGGGGTGCGCACAGCCGTACTGCGGGCCGGTGTGATCATCGGCTCGGGTTCGGCTTCGTTCGAGATGCTGCGCCATCTGACCGAACGGCTCCCGGTGATGGTCACCCCGCGCTGGGTGCGCACCCGGACCCAGCCGATCGCCGTCCGCGATGTGCTCCGGCTGCTGGTGGGCTGCGCCCGACTGCCGTACGAGGTGAACCGCGCCTTCGACATCGGCGGGCCGGACGTGGTCACCTACCGCGACATGATGCGGCGGTACGCGGCCGTCGCCGGGCTGCCGCGGCGGCTGGTGATCCCCGTGCCGGTGCTCACCCCACGCCTCTCCAGCCTGTGGGTCGGCCTGGTGACGCCCGTACCGGGCGCCCTCGCCCGCCCGCTGGTGGAATCGCTGCGGCATGAAGTGGTCTGCGGAGAGGGGGATATCGCTCGCTATGTGCCGATGCCTTCGGCCGGTCCTTCGACCGGCCTGCCGGACTGCCCTTCGGATGGTCCGCTCCCCCTGGACCAGGCGCTACGGCTGGCGCTGCGGTCGCGTACCGCGCGGCGCGAGCCGATGCCCGAGCCGAGCGATCCGCTGCCGACGGACCCGCCCTGGGCGGGCGGCAGCCGCCGCGTCGACCACCGCGAGCGGGTGGTGGACGCGGCGCCGGAGGAACTTTGGCAGGCGGTGGAGGGAATCGCGCGCGGGGAACGCTGGCAGTCCCTGCCGCCCGCCTGGGCGCTGCGCGGCTGGCTGGACACGGTGGTCGGCCGGGTGGGTCTGCACCTGGGCCGCCGGGAGGCCGCCCCGCTGCGGGCCGGGGACCGGCTGCGTTTCTGGCGGGTCGAGGAGGTGGAACCGCGGCGGCGCCTGCGGCTGCGGTCCGAACTGCCGCTGCCCGGACCGGCCTGGCTGGAGATCTCGGTGGGCGAGGACGGGGCGGGCGGCGCGGTCTACCGGCAGCACGCCGTCTTCGAGCCGCACGGGCTGACCGGCCGGCTCTGCGGCTGGGGCGGCGCGGCCTGCGGCGGTCTGGTCTTCGACGGCATGGCCCGGAACGTCGCCGCCCGGGCCGAGGCGCACGCGGCCGTGCCCGGCTGAGCGCCCGGTTGAGCGGGGTGGTGAGTGCCGGTGCGCGTGAGCGTCGCCCTGTTCACCGCGGATCTGCGGGTGCACGACAACCCCGTGCTGGACGGCGCGCTGCGGGAGACGGAGAGCGTGGTGCCGCTGTTCGTCATCGATTCCGGGATACGGGACGCGGATTTCACCGTGCCCAACAGGGCCGCCTTGCTCGCCGACTGCCTCGCCGACCTCGACGCGGCGCTGCGGGCGCGCGGCGGACGGCTGGTGGTCCGGCGGGGCGAGGTGGTCCAGGAGACCTGCCGGGTCGCGGCGCGCGTCGGGGCCGGGGCGGTGCACGTGGCGGGCGGCGCGAGCGGTTACGCGGCGCGGCGCGAGGCGCGGCTGCGCGCGGCGCTGGCGCGTGAACGGCGCGAGCTGCGGGTGCACGAGGGCGCGGTGACGGTGGTCGCGCCCGGTGTGCTCGTGCCTTCGGGCAGCGGCCGCGGTGCGTCGGCCGAGGGCCGCGGCACCCCGGGCGGAGCCCCGCGCAAGGACCACTTCGCGGTGTTCACCCCGTACTACCGCCGCTGGCGGAGCGAGCCGTGGCGCGCCCCGCTCCGCGCGCCGCGCGTGGTTCGCGTGCCCTCGGTCCGGTCCGTCGCCCTGCCCACCGCGGCGTCCCTGGCCCCGGGCGCGGCCTCCCCCGATCTGCCCGCCGGGGGTGAGTCGGCGGCCCGTCGCAGGTTGCGGCTGTGGGCGGCGGGGCCGCTGGCGGATTACGCCGGGCGGCAGGACGACCTGGCCGGGGACGCCACGTCCCGGCTCTCCCCCTATCTGCACTTCGGCTGTCTGTCACCGGTGGAGGTGGCGCGCCGGGCGCTGGACGCGGGCGGTCCGGGGGCCGAGGCGTTCGTACGTCAGCTGGCCTGGCGGGACTTCCACCACCAGGTGCTGGCCGCGCGCCCGGACGCCGCTCACCGCGACTACCGCCCGCGGCACGACCGCTGGCGCCATGACGCGGACGAGGTCGCGGCCTGGTGCGCGGGGCTGACCGGCTATCCGGTCGTGGACGCGGCGATGCGCCAGCTGATGCGGGAGGGCTGGATGCCGGGCCGGGCGCGGCTGGTGGCGGCGAGCTTTCTGGCGAAGACCCTGTACATCGACTGGCGCACCGGAGCGCGGCACTTCCTCGCGCTGCTGGTGGACGGCGATATCGCGAACAACCAGCTCAACTGGCAGTGGGTGGCCGGCACCGGCACCGACACCCGCCCGGGCAGGATCCTCAACCCGCTGACCCAGGCGCTGCGCCACGACCCCGAAGGGGAGTACGTACGCCGCTGGGTGCCCGAACTCGCCGTCGTCCAGGGCCCGGCCGTGCACCGCCCCTGGCGGCTGCCCGGCCCGGAGCGCGCCGCCCTCGCCTACCCCGAGCCGATCGTGGACCTCGCCGAGGCGGCGGACCGTTTCAGACGCGGCCGCGGCTGAACCGCAGCCGCAAGCGGCGCCTTCACGGCTCCCGGGCCGGGCGTACGCCGTCGAAGCCGACGGGCAGGTGGCGCGGGCCGCGCAGCACCGCGTTGTGGCGGTACGGGGGCGGGTCCTCCAGCAGCCGGGGGTTCTCCAGCCGGCGGGCGAGTTCGGCCAGCGCGATCTGGCCTTCCAGCCGGGCCAGCGGCGCGCCGTAGCAGATGTGGATGCCGCTGCCGAAGCCCAGGTGCTGGTTGTCCTTGCGGTCCGGGTCGAACCGGTCGGGGTCGGGGAAGCGCTTCGGGTCGCGGTTGCCGGAGGCCAGGACCAGCCAGATGGCCGCGCCCTTGGGGATGGTGACGCCCGCGATGTCGATATCGGTGAGCGGGGTGCGCTGCGGCAGCAGTTGGACCGGGGGCTCGTAGCGCAGCACCTCCTCCACCAGCGGGACGGCCAGGCGTGAGTCGTCGTGCAGCCGCTTGAGGACGTCCTGGTGGCGCAGCAGGGTCAGCATCCCGTTGGCGATCAGGTTGACGGTCGTCTCGTGCCCGGCGATCAGCAGCAGTACGGCGGTGCTGACCAGTTCGGCGTGGCTCATCCGGCCGTCCGGGCCGTCCCCGTGGATGAGTGAGGAGAGCATGTCCTCGCCCGGTGCGCGGCGGCGGTCCTCGATCAGCTCGGACAGATACATGCCCAGCTCGACACGGGCCTGCCGGACGGCCCGGCGCCGGTCGGCGATGTTCGCGTCCCCGGCGGCGGGGTCGAGGCCGGCGAGCATGGTGTCGGCCCAGGCGTGGAAGAGCGGTTCGTCCGCGCGGGGCACTCCCAGCAGCCGGCAGATCACGGTCACCGGGAAGGGGTACGCGAAGTCGTCGACCAGGTCGGCCCGGTCCCGGCCCTCGAAGTCGTCGATGAGGTCGGTGACGATCCGGGCGAGCTCGCCGCGCATGTCGTGGATCCGCCGCGGGGTGTGCGGCGGCCCGAAGGGGTACGTCGCGATCCGGCGCAGCCGGTCGTGCTCGGGCGGGTCGAGCCGCAGAAAGCTCGGCGGCAGGGTCGGGTCGTCCGCCTCCTCGGTCACGGCGAGCGCGGCGGCGGCGTCCGGGTCGAGGTTACGGGGGTCGGAGCTGAGCCGCGGGTCGTGCAGCAGGCCGTGGATCTCCCAGTACGTGCTGACGAGGTACGGGCCGCCCTCGTCCCGCAGCACGGGCGTCTTCCGCAGCTCGGCGTAGAGGGGGTAGGGGTCGGCGCGGTTGGCGGGGTCGGTGATCTTCCGCAGATATGTGCCGTGCGTCATGACGGAGAGTCCTTCCGGGTGGCGGGCCCGTCAGGCCCGGGCGGGGGTGAAGACGATCCGCCGTTCGGTCGGCGAGTAGCCGCTGAGGGTCACGGTCGGCCCGTGGGACGGCAGGGAGGGGTCGGGGAATTCGGCGGGCACCGGACGCAGTCCGTCGGGCCGGCGGTCCACGGAGCGGAAGGGCGGCGGGAAGGGCGCGGCCGTCTCGATCTGCTGCCGGTAGAAGTCCAGCCACTTGGTCTGGTCGAAGGTGACGGCGGCGACGACGCGGCCCTGACAGCCGTAGACGCCGACGAAGCTGTACTCGGCCAGCGACCCCTGGGCGATGAGGATTTCCTCGCCCATCGAGGGCACCCCGATCGACTTGATGTTCACCCCGAACTGCGACGACCAGAAGGCGGGGACCCACAGGTGGGGGCGGCGGTCCGGGCCGGGGCTGATCATGTTGTGCGCCGCGACCTCGGCCTGCGCGACGGCGTTGCCCCAGTGGTCGAGGGACAGGAACTGATAGCCGAAGAGCGGATGCGGGGACCGGGCGACGTCCCCGGCCACGAACACGTCGTCGGTGACCAGGCCGCGGACGTCGAACGCCCGGCACCCGGCGTCGCATGCGACGCCCCGGGGCCCGGCGCCGAGCCCCGACCCGTCCAGCCACTCGGTGTTGCGTACGGCGCCGAGCGCGACCACGGCCAGGTCCACGTCGAGGGCGGTGCCGTCGGACAGATGGGCGCGCCGCAGCCGCCCGGCCGCGTCGCCCTCCAGCGCGGTGACCATGACCGAGCAGCGCAGATCGACGCCGTGCTCCCGCTGCAGCTCCGCCGCGACCTGGCCGATCACCCCGCCCAGGGCGCCCACCAGCGGTGCCGGGCCGCGTTCGGCGACGGTGACGGGCAGCCCAAGCTCCCGGCAGGCGGACGCGATCTCCGAGCCGGTGAAGCCCGCGCCGATGACCAGCACTCGCCGGGGCCCGGCCATCAGCCGCCGCCCCAGCCGTTCCGCGTCCCGGCGGGTACGCAGTACGAAGACGCCGTCGAGCTCGGCTTCGGCGGGGTGCGGCCAGGGGCGGGAGCGGGCGCCGGTGGTGATCAGCAGCCGGTCGTACGGCACCTTGTCGCCGTCGGCCAGGCGCACCCGGCGGGCCGTCAGGTCCAGCCCGGTGGCGGCGGTCCGCAGGCGCCAGTGGGCCCGGATCGCCCGGCGCCGGGGCAGCGTGGTGCGGTCCGCGGCCGCGCCGCCCACCAGCACCTGCTTGGACAGCGGCGGGCGGTCGTACGGCCGGTCGGGCTCGTCGCCGATGATCGTGAGCGAACCGGCGAAGCCCTCCTCACGCAGGGTCTCCGCGGCCCGCAGCCCGGCCAGCGAGGCGCCGACGATCACGATCCGCCCCTCGCGGCGCAGCCGCGCCAGGCTGTCGTCGAGGCGGTGGGCGCGGCTCGCGCCGCGTTCGTCAGTGGTGGACATCGAAGGCCGCCGGGAGGGGGTCGCCCGTCATGCCGTCGACCACGTCATCCATTGCGTCGTCGATCACGTCGTCTGTTCGGTCGTCCAGCAGAATCGCCTGGACCGGGCAGGCGGCCACCGCGGCGGCCACCTGCTCACGGCGCGCGTCGTCGACGTAAGGGGTGTACCGCAGTGCCTCCTCCCCTTTCAGGGAGAAGACGTCCGGCGCCAGAAAGACGCACTGGGCGTACCCCTGGCATCGGTTGAGATCGACGACAAGCCTCATCGGGCCCCGTCCCTTCCACACCAGCTCAGCGGCCTTCTCCCCGGCCAGCATGGGTGAGGCGGCCCGGCGCCGCGCGCACAGCGGGCCAAAGGGGTGGCGGCCCGTCACACCGGACCGTTACAGCGCGCGGTCGACGAGGAACGGCAGCAGGGCCAGGAGTTCGGCGGCGGCGGTCGGGGCCAGCGGGACGGAGGCCAGCTGGGCGCGGGCGGCGTCCAGGTGGTGGTGGGCCTCGGCCAGGGTGGCGGCGCGCCCGCCCGCCTCCTCGACGAGTTCGGCGGCGCGGTGGACGGCCGCGTCGTCCGGGCTGGTGTCCAGGGCAGCGCCGAGAAGTGAGGCGAGTTCGCGGGCGGCCGGGCCGTCCGCGGCCAGGGCCGCCAGTAGGGGCAGCGTCTTCTTCCTCCGGCGCAGATCGCCGTGCACGGGCTTGCCCGTGACCCGCGGATCGCCCCATATGCCGAGGAGGTCGTCCACGGCCTGGAAGGCCACCCCGACGTGGCGCCCGGCCCGGTCCAGCGCGGTGACGACCGGCTCCGGAGCGCCCGCGAGCTGGGCGCCGAGGGCCGCGGCACAGCCCAGCAGCGCCCCGGTCTTGCCCTCGGCCATCGCACGGTATTCGGCGGTGCGGACCGCGTCGGGCCCGGTCCAGGGGCGGGACTCGAACAGCAGATCCTCCGCCTGACCGCGCACCAAGTCGCCCAGCGCCCCCGACAGCTGCCGGATCGCCGCGCCGCCGTGCGGGCCGTGCGACTCGGCGAGCGTCTGCACCGCGAGGGCGAACAGCGCGTCCCCGGCCAGAACGGCGGGGCCGGTGCCGTACGCCTTCCATACGGAAGCGCGCCGGCGCCGGGTCTCGTCGCCGTCCATGATGTCGTCGTGCAGAAGTGAGAAGGCGTGGATCAGCTCGACGGCGACCGCCCCGGCGACGGCGGTCGCCCCGGGCGCACCCGCCGCCTCCGCGCCGAGCACGGCCAGGGCCTGGCGTACGCCCTTGCCGCCGCTCTTGCCGCCACCGGGCCGTCCGGCGGCCGGGGTGCCGCCCACCTCGCACCAGCCGAAGGAGAAGGCGGCCATCTCGCCCGGGTACGGGTGGAGCCGATCCACGGCCGCGGTCAGCGCGGGGAGTACGAGGCTTCGGCAGCGGGCGAGGGTCTGCGCCGCGGAAGCGGGGACGGGTGGGGTGGTGGTCGGGCGCGGGAGCAGGGGCGCGGGCGCGGTGAGCGGTGCGGTCATCGGGCGGCCACCGCCTCTCGGTCCTCTTGTGCGCTGGGCACGGCCGCGGCGGATGCACGGTGCGTGCCGGTTCGCGATATGCCCAGCTCCTCGTACGCCGCGTCGACCATCTCGCGGGCGTGCCGCAGCCCGATGCGGTCCAGCTCTCCCCGCAGGTCGTCCAGTTCCGCGGCGGTGAGCGCCGGGTCCTGCCCCAGCCGGGCGAGCGTCTTGGCCAGCCCCAGACGGGACAGTGCCGTGCCGCGCGGCTCGCTCATGGCGCGGAATTCGGCCAGCGCCGTCTCGTAGCACTCCCGGGCGGGCACGTAACGTCCGGCGCGGAAGAGGACGTTGCCGCGCATCTTGAGGTTGTAGGCCAGCGCGCTGGTCAGCTTCATCTCGCGGCAGACGAGCTCCGCCTCGGACAGCAGCGCCAGTGCCCGGTCCACGTCCTTGTCCCGCAGGGACACGATGTCGGCCATGCCGCGTAGCGCCCACGCCCGGCCGCGCTGGTCGTCGGCCTGGGCCGCGATGGTCGCGGCCTCCTCGAACATCGCGAAGGCGGTGTCGTACGAGCCGGTGTTCCGGTGGATCTGGGCGATCCCCTCCAGCGCCCACACGGTGTGCCGGGCCTCACCGCGCTTGCGGGCCTCGGCGAGCAACTGCTCATGGAGGGTGTGCACGGCCTCGTAGTCGCCCTGGATGCGCCCGGTCTCCGCGAGACCGGCCAGCGAGTAGCCCCGGGCCACCACATCGCCGCCGCGCTTGCCCAACTCGGCGGCGAGGGCGAGCAGACGGCGGGCCAGCGCGAGCGAGCCCCGCTGCCGGGCGAGCGTGCCACCGCTCCACACCGCCCACGCCATCGCGCCGACGTCACCGGCCGCGCGGGCGGCGCGATAGCTCGCCTTCCAGGCGCGGTCGGCCTCCTCGACGTGCCCGAGGCGGCGGTGCGCCTCCGCCACGGCGAGCCCCGAACGGGCGGCCTCCCGCTGGGAGCCCGCCTCCTCGGCGGCGCGCAGCCGGTCGGTGCCCTCGGCGAGGACGTCGGTCAGGGAGGAGTTCACCGAGAGGGAACTGAGGGCGCCCTGGTACTCGGGCGCTAGTGCCTTGGCGTACATGGATGAGCCTTTCTGACGCCCCGGCAGTGCCGGGTGGTCCTGAACGGCTCGGACTATACACGGCGCGTATAAACACAGTGTATAGATGGTTCTGGGGGCTCGGCTCGGGCATCGCCCTGGCCGGGCTGCGCTCCTGGGCCCGCGGCCCGCGCTGAAGATCGCCACCAGCGCGGCGCTCGGCCCGCGCGAGGAGGCCCACCGGTGACGCAGTGCCGCTATCGCTGCGACAAGCCCACCCGCCGGGCCCCGAGCGCGCCGGAGTGGGATTCCGGCGAACCAGCCTGCCGGCGGGACGCGCCCGCCACCATGGGATGGATGACGACCACCACCGCAGACCTCTGGCACCACTACGACCGCACCCGCGCCGACCACGACCGGGCCGTCCCCGAGACCTTCCACTGGATCTGGAGCCGGGACACCGGCCCCGGTGCGGAAGTCCTCGGTGACCTGACCGGGCTGTGCGTCGGCGACCTCGGCGCCGGAGCGGCCCGGCAGGCCGCGCACCTGGCGATCCGTCATCAGCCCGGCCGGATCGTCGCCGTCGATGCCTCGCCCGCGCAGTGCGCGATGGCCACCGACCTGTACGGCCACCTCGCACCGCGGCTGCGCATCGTGCAGTCCGACGTCGTGACCCATTTGCGCGAGCGGGCCGATATGTATGACGCGCTGTACAGCGTCTTCGGCGCCCTGGACTTCACCGACCCGCGCGAGCTGCTGCCGGCGGCGGCCGCCGCGCTGCGGCCCGGCGGGCGGCTGGTGTTCTCCACCCTCGCCCACTACGTGGGTGGCGCGCCCGCCCAGCACGATGTCGTGGCCGCCGACATTCCGGCGAAGACACCACAGGGGGAGGCGGCCACAATGCGCCGCTGGGTGCTTCAGGGGCAGGTGTGGACCAGGCTGCTCGACGCGGCCGGGTTCACCCGGACCAGCGTCGATGTACTGCCCGCCACCACCAATGGGCCGCGCGCCGCCGCCACGCTGCTGATGACCGCATACCGCCCGTCCTGAACCGGGGCCTGAAAGGAATCAGTGCCGGCCGGTGATCGCGTCCGCCAGCCGGGCGAAGGTCGAGGTGCGCTCGTGGCGGGTGCTGCCCTCGCTGAGGTCGGCGATCCGGTACAGGCCGTACATCGCGTACGAGCCCAGCCAGCGCAGCGGCTCCGGCTCCCAGCGCGGGGAGGTGCGGCCCGACCACGGCAGGCGGGTGTAGCGGGTGTCCTTCCCGGCGACGAGGTCGGCGAGGGTGCGGCCGGCCAGATACGAGGCCGTCACGCCCTGCCCGACGTAGCCCCCGGCGTGGCCGAGGCCCGTGGCCTGGTCCCAGATGACCGAGGGGGACCAGTCGCGCGGTACGCCCAGCGAGCCGCACCACGCGTGGGCGAGCTCGAAGGGGACGTCGGGCCACAGGCCGCGCAAGACCCCGTGCAACTGGCCGATGGTCCAGCTGTCCAGGCGGCCGTCGCGGTCGAGGCGGGAGCCGAAGCGGTACGGGAGGCCGCGGCCGCCGAGGGCGATGCGGTTGTCGGCGGTGCGCTGGGCGTAGAAGTAGGTGTGCTGGGCGCCGGAAAGGGCCTCGCCGCCGGACCAGCCGATGGTCTTCCAGTCGGCTTCGGACAGCGGCTCGGTGATGACCATCGAACTGTTCATGGGCAGCATGTCCCGGCGGCGGCCCGGCAGTCGCGCGGTGTATCCCTCGGTCGCGCGCAGGATGTGGCGGGCGGTCACGGTGCCGTGTGCGGTGCGCACCTGCCCGGGGCGGATGTCCAGGGCAGGGGTGCGTTCGGCGATCCGGACGCCTGCGGCCTCGACGGCCGAGGCGAGGCCGGTGACCAGCTTTCCGGGGTGCAGCCGTACGTTGTGCGGGCTGTACAGGGCGCCGAGTACGCCGTCGATGCTGATCCGGTCCGCAGTCTCGGCCGCGGACAGCAGCCGTACGTCGTCCTCGGTCATGCCCCAGTCGCGTTCGGCGGCCACCGTCGCCCGGAGCCGGGCCAGTTCGGAGGGGGTGCGGCCGATCGTCAGATAGCCGCCGTGCACGGCGGCTACGTCGATGTCGTGATCGGTCATGATGTCCAGGATCTCGTCGAGCGCGTCGACCGCCGCTCGCCGCAGTTCGAGCACCGCCTGCCGGCCCCCGGGGCCCTCGGCCATATGGCGGGAGAGCCCGATCATCTTGCCGGAGAGCCAGCCGCCGTTGCGGCCGGACGCGCCGTAGCCGGCATGGCGGGCCTCGACGACGAGGATCGAGGCGTCGGGCAGCGCCTGGCGCAGCCAGTACGCCGTCCACAGCCCGGTGTATCCGGCGCCGACGACGCACACATCGACCGTGGTGTCCCCGTCCAGCGGCGGGCGCTCGGGGCGTGCGGAGGCGGCCGTGTCCTGCATCCAGAAGGAGATCTGACCGTTGATCACGTCAATTGTCCTTAACAGAAAGTCGCTTGTCCGGGACCACCGCCGCTACCGCCGGGTCCCACGTGGCGAAGCCCGTGTCGCCGACGCGCAGCCCGGAGGCGGTGCCGGGGCCCTCGCGGACCAGCCCGGTGGACCCGCCGGGCAGTTCGACGGTCAGTTTCCGCGAATGGCCCAGATAGGTCTCGTCGCGCACGGTGACCGGCACCCCGGCCCGGCCCGGGGCCGGCTGCTCGGCCGACAGCCGCAGCCGTTCGGGGCGGATCACCACCACGGCGTCGCCGCGCACCGCGTGCCCGCCCGGGAGCGGGATGCCGTACGCGCCCGCGTGCAGCCGCTTGGGGTCGTCGGGGTGGACGACGCCGCGCAGCAGCGTGGACTCGCCGAGGAACTGGGCGACGAACAGCGACTGCGGCCGCTCGTACAGCTCCTCGGCCGTGCCGACCTGCACGATCCGCCCGTCGTCGTAGACCGCGATCCGGTCCGAGAGGGTCAGCGCCTCCTCCTGGTCGTGGGTGACGTAGAGGAAGGTGGTGCCGACCTGGCGGTGGATCTCCCGGATCTCCTCCTGCAGGGCCTCGCGTAGCTTTTTGTCCAGCGCGCCCAGCGGCTCGTCCATCAGCAGCACCGGCGGCCGGTAGACGATGGCCCGGGCGAAGGCGACGCGCTGCTGCTGGCCACCGGACAGCTGGGCGGGGCGGCGCCGCTCGAACCCCTCCAGCTGTACGGTGCGCACCGCCGCGCGCACCAGCTCGCGCCGCTCGGCCTTGGGTATCTTCCGCTGGCGCAGCGGGAACTCGATGTTGTCCCACACGCTCAGATGCGGGAACAGCGCGTACCCCTGGAAGACCATGCCCATCTCGCGCCGGTGCGGGGGCACGGCGTTCAGCGGTTCGGCGTCGACCAGGATGTCGCCCGAGGTCGGCGGGACAAACCCGGCGATCATGTTGAGCGTGGTGGTCTTGCCCGAGCCGCTGGGGCCCAGGAACGTCATGAACTCGCCCGGCTCGATGGTCAGATCGACGCCGCGTACGGCCTGGCTCGACCCGTACGTCTTGGTCAGGCCGCGCAGTTCGATGGCGGCCCCGCTGCGCTTGAGGTCGGCGGACCCACGGTGTTTGAGGTCAGCTGACACGTCGCCTCCGGGATTGTGCGAGCAGCGCGATCGCGATCAGCGCGCTGGTGAAGCAGATGATGAGGGTGGCCGCGGCGGCGATGGTGGGATCGACGTCGCGCTGGATGCTGCTGTACATCCGCACCGGCAGGGTCTCCAGATAGGGGCTGGAGATGAACATGGACACCACGACCTCGTCGAAGGAGGTCACGAACGCGAACATGAACCCGGACAGCAGACCGGGCGCGATCACCGGCAGGGTGACGCTGATGAAGGCGCGTGCCCGGCTCGCCCCGCAGATCGCCGCCGCGCGCTCCAGCGTGGTGTCGAACCGCGACAGCACCGAGGACACCGGGATGATCACGAACGGCAGGGCCAGCACGGTGTGCGCGATCAGGAACCCGGTGAACGTCCCCACCAGCCGCAACTGCAGGAACAGGGCGTAGACGCCCACGCCGAAGACGACCGTGGGCACCAGCATCGGGGCGATCAGCAGCGCGCCCACCGCGCCGCGGCCCCGGAACCGGCCGCGGGTCAGGGCGTAGCTCGCGGCCGTGCCCGCCACCGTGGCCAGGACCCCGACGAGGGCGGCGATCTGCAGCGAGTTCAGCAGATCGTCCACCCAGCGGCGGTCCGAGAAGAAGGTCTCGTACCACCGCAGGGACCAGCGCCCGGGCGGAAACGCCAGCGAGCGCTGCCCGGTGAAGCTGAGCGGGATCACCACCAGCGTCGGGGCGACCAGCCAGAGCGCGACCAGCGCGCCGAAGATCTTCAGGGGGATGCGTCTGCTCACAGCTCCAGACCTCCCGTGACCTGGGCCGACTTACCGGTGACCCGCTTGGACACCCAGGCCGTCACCGCGAGCAGCACCCCGGCGGTCAGCAGCAGCGCCACCGCGAGCGCCCCGCCCCGGCCCCAGTTCAGCAACTCGCTGATCTGCGTGTACAGCGCGTTGGGCAGCAGCTCCTGGCGAGGCGAGCCGAGCACGGCGGGGGTGATGTAGAAGCCGAGCGAGAGGATGAACACCATCAGCGACCCGGCGAACACCCCGGGCAGCGACAGCGGGACGAAGACCCGCCAGAACGCCTTCCAGGGCGGTGCGCCGCAGATCATCCCGGCCTGCACCACCCGCCGGTCGATCGAGCGCATCGCGTTGAACAGCGGCAGCACCATGAACGGCATCAGGATCTGGCACATGCCGATCAGCACGCCCGTGGTGGTCCCGAGCAGCTGCGTCCTGCCCAGGCCCAGCGCGTCCAGGACGGTGTTGAGCACGCCATGGTCCTGAAGGATGATCACCCAGGCGAAGACGCGCACCATCAGGCTGGTCCAGAACGGCATCAGCACGGCCAGCATCAGCAGCCCGCGCAGCGCCGGTCCGCAGACCGTCATCAGATACGCGTACGGATAGCCGAGCACGAGGGTGATCAGCGTGGCCACGGCGGCGACGACCAGGGTCCGGCCCAGTACTTCGAGCGCGGTGGCGTCGTGCAGCAGCCAGGAGAAGTTCTGCAGCCCGGGCTCCGGCTGGGTGACGCTGCGCACCACGATCGTGGCGACCGGGTAGCCGAAGCCGGCCAGCACCAGCAGCGCCGTCGGCACGATCAGGAGCCAGCGCCGGGAGCCCGGCGCACGCTCCGCCGCGGTGGCGGAGCGGCGCCGGCCGGGTCTGGTCCCGGGGGAGAGCGCTGTCATCGGTTCAGCCAGTCGGTCCAGGCCGTGGACAGCTTGTCGCGGTTCTGGCCCCAGTAGGTGAAGTCCGGGGTGATGGACTGGTTGAGCACCTTCTCCTGTGTCGGGTCGAGCTTCTGGGCCTGCGGGGACAGGGTGGGCTTGGAGTTGACGTTGACCGGCGCGTAGCTGGTGTACTCCGACTGCCTGGTCTGCTGCTCCTCGCCGAGCGCGTAGTTGATCAGGCCCATCGCGGCCTTGGTGTTCTTCGAGCCCTTGGGCACGGCGAACACGTCGTACAGGGTGAAGCTGTTGTTCCACACCGGGCGGAAGTTCGCGCCGTTGGCATTGGCCTCGTAGATGCGGCCGCTCCAGGCCATGATCATGTCCGCCTGGCCGGACTGCGCGATCTGGGTCTGCTGGGCGCCGGTCTTCCAGTACGTGAGGTCGGACTTGATGTCGTCCCATTTGCGCAGCGCCCGCTTGGTGTCCAGCGGATACAGCTTGCTCGGGCCCACGCCGTCGGCCAGCAGGGCCGCCTCGAAGATGCCGGGGGTGGGGGTCGGGCGGCCGTCGACGGCCCGCTTGCCCGGGAACTTCTCGGTGTCGAAGAAGTCCGCCCAGGTGGTGGGCGGGTTGTCGCCGTATTTGTCCGCGTTGTAGTAGAGGCCGTACCCGTAGATCAGGGAGGGGACCATACACGGGGACTCGGGCGTCTGGCGCGGCAGCTGGCTGGTGTTGATGATCTTGTAGTCGAGCTTCTGGTACAGCGTCTCGCAGTTGGCCGCGGCGTCCCATGGCGTGGTGTCGACCACGTCCCACAGCACGTTCTTCGAGTTCACCTGGGCCTTGATCTTGGCGGGGTCGGTGGGGCCGTCGGTGAGCACATCGGCGCCGGAGTCCTTGGCGAACGGTTTGACGAACGCCCCTTCCTGGCCGTCCTGCATGCCCCCGCCGTACGACACAAAGGTCATCCGGACGCCGTTGAGCGCGTCCTTCTTGACCGTGCCCGCCGGTTGGCCCACGAGGTCCGCCGAGTCGGCGTCCTCGCCGGGTCCCCCCTGCGCGCAGCCGGCCGTGAGGAGCACACCGACGGTCGCGAGGGCGGTCCCGGCCATCGCGGGCCGCCGCCTCCGGGCTCTGGGGAGCGCCTGGGTGCCGTGGGACGCTCCGGAGAGTGGGGATCGGGGGGACATCGGCTACTCCTTGTCGCCAGGCTGTGTGGGGCCCAGCACCCAATGAACGACGGACAGGGCATCGGTCTCGTTGACGATGCGGTGCGGCTGCCTGGAGTCGAAGTCCAGGCTGTCTCCCTCGCCGAGTACGAAGCGCTCGGTGTCGAGCTCCACGGTCACTTGGTTGGTCAGCACCACGACGACCTCATGCCACCCGGGGTGGCTGTACTGCTCGTCCCCGGTCGAGCCTCCCGGCGCGAACTCGGCCTCGTACGCCCCGAACCCGGACAGCGGCTCCCGGGTGAGTGAGGTCTTGCGGCCCCCGCCGACCCAGGGGAGCTCCGGCCGGTCCTGCTCGCGCAGGGGCGTGGGGCCGATGGCCGAGGTGTCGAACAGCTCGGCCATGGTGATGCCGAGGGCTGAGGCGATACGCGCCAGCGTCGAGATGGAGGCGCTGCTGCGCCCGCGCTCGAGCTGGCTGAGGAAGCTCCCGCTGACATCGCTGCGCTCCGCGAGGGCGCGCAGCGACATCCGGCGCAGGCGCCGGAACGCATGCACCCGTCGGCCGACGTCCGACTCGGGACGCTCGGCGGGCGATTCGGGGGCGAACTTCGATGCGGGCTTCGATTCGGCGGACACTTGAGCTCCGGGCGGGGTGGGAAGCGGAAGTGATCGACGGGAGATGAATGGAAAGGACAATGACACGCGCAAGTGGGTGCGACAAGGGGTACTTAACAAACCCGCGAATGTGTGAAGTAAGCGTGAAGCAGACGTAGTTGAGCTGGTCAAAGACGGTGTTGACGCGGTCGGCGGCGGGGGTGAGCCGGACGGTGGGGCGGGCGGTGAATCGATCAAGGCCGGGGGCGTGTGCGACCAGGGCTCGGGGCGTCGGGTTGATCAGGGTTCGGACAGCCGCCGCCGCGCCTTGCCTGCCTCGCGCGCCCGGCGCAAGCTGGACTCATGAGCGCTCAGGCGGCCCCTACGCTCATCACATCCGTGCAGCGGGCCCTCCGCCTGCTGGAGGCCGTCGGCGCGCACGAGGGCGGCGCGCCGGCGAAACAGCTCGCACGCGAGGTCGGGCTGCCCCTGGCCACCACCTACCACCTGCTGCGCACCCTGTGCCACGACGGGTACGCGCGCAAGCTCGACGACGGCGGGTTCGTCGTCGGGGACAAGGTCGACGCCCTGTGCGCGGGAAGCCGCGGCCAGGTGTCGCTGGCCCGGGTGCGCCCCGCGCTCACCGCACTGCGTGACGACCTGGTGGTCGCCGTGTATCTGACCTTCTACGAGGACGGCGAGATCAGGGTCGCCGATATCGTCGACAGCCCGCGGGCGCCGAGGGTCGACCTCTGGGTGGGGTTCGAGGAGGCGGGGCACGCGACGGCCCTGGGCAAATGCGTACTGCGCGAACTGGACGCCGAGTCCCGCCAGGACTATCTGTCCCGGCACCCGCTGCCCGGCCTGACCCCCCGGACGATCACCCGCAGGGAGGAGCTGCTCCGGCGGCTGGAGGCCGCCCCGGAAGGCATGCCCGTTCTCGACCGCGAGGAGTACGCGCTCGGCACGGTCTGTCTCGCGGTGCCCGTCTACAGCGGGGAGACGGTCGGCTCGCTCGGGGTCTCGCTGCGGGTGGCCTCGTCCGTGCGCCTGGGGACCTCGCGTATCGCGACTTCGCGCATCGACGAGATCCGGGACCGGCTGATTCCGGCGGGGGATCGTGTGACCAGGGGTCTTTCGCTCAGCGCCTGAAATTCACCCGCTGCTGAAATGTGCCGCGCAGGGATTCCTCTCACTGGCGCCGCCGGGATTCATTATCTGAAATGCGGACCCTTGTGGCCGCCGCCCGGACTCCTGTTAGGTAGAGCACACGGACATCACGGGCATCGCGGACATTCAGGTGTGCGTGTCTGCCACGAGCGGAGAGAGTTCAGACCCGGACATGAGCCAGGCCCGAGACCATCACCATGGCCATCGGACGAATCGGCAGCCCATCAGGCGGCCGGACCCCGCGTCCTGGGCTGCCTCGCTGGACCAGTCCCGCTGCGGGGCGTATATCGCGGTCGTGGTGACCGCGGTGACCACCTCCCTGGTCGCGCTGCTCGTCGTCCTCGGCGACGCCGGGATGAGCTGGCTTCCACTGCTCGCCGTGGGACCCGCGCTGGCCGCGGCCACCTGCCGGCCCTGGGGCGTGCTGCGCATCGGCATCCTCGCCACGGGTCTTGGCGCGGTCCTCGGCGCCCAGACCGGTGAGCCGCTCCATGAGCTGGCGGTCACGCTGGCCGCGCTGAGCGCCGTCACCCTGGCGAGCGCGCTGGCCAGCCTGTTGCGCGGGCGCCGCGAGCGGGTGCTGGCGGCCGTTCGCTCGGTCGCCGAGACCGCCCAGAACGCGCTGCTCAGACCGGTGCCCGCGACCGTCGGCCCGTTCCAGGTGGCCGTGCGCTACAGCGCCGCCGCCGCGGAGGCCCGGATCGGCGGCGACCTGTACGCGCTGGTGCCCACCCCGTACGGTGTGCGGCTGATCGTCGGCGATGTGCGTGGCAAAGGGCTGCCCGCGGTCGGCACCACCGCCCTGGTGCTGGGCGTCTTCCGCGAGGCCGCGTACGACGAGCCGGACCTGCTGGACGTCGTCGAGCGGATCGAGCGCAGCCTGACCCGTAACCTCGGCCCCGACGACTTCGTCACCGCCGTGGTCGCCGGATACCCGGAGCCGGGCCGGATGGAGGTCGTCAACTGCGGCCATGCCCCGCCGCTGCTGGTCAGCGGCTCGACCGCCGTCACGGCGATCGAGCCGACCCACCCGGCCCCGCCACTGGGCCTGCGCTCCCTCGTCGTACGCCGCCCGAGCCTGCAGGTGCTGCCCTTCGCCGACGGCGACCAACTGCTGCTGTACACCGACGGGGTCACCGAGGCCCGCGACTGCGGCCGGGCGTTCTATCCGCTCGCCGAGCGGGTGGCCCGGCACGCCTGCGACGAGCCGTCCCGCACCCTGGCCGCCCTCCACCACGACCTGCTGGAACACGTCGGCGGCCGGCTCCACGACGACGCGGCGCTGCTGCTGCTCCGCAAACCGGCCGCCGCGGACCCGGCCGCCGCCGCTCCGCCCGTCGCCGTCGACCCGACGACCCACGCTCCCTGAGGCCTGCCGGTTCAGGGCCGGGCGTCGGTGAGAAGCAGTACATCAGGGCCGGTGCCGGGGAACCGGCTCCAGGAGACGGCGACCACGCCGTCCCCGGCGAGCGACGGCTCCAGCTGCTGCTCCGCCCCGCTGCCGCTCCGATCCAGCTCGGGCAGGCTCATGGAGTACACGAGCCCGCCGCGCTCGGCGTCCAGGACCAGCAGCCGTGACGGGCCGGCCGGGGGCGGCCAGCCCGCCTCCTGCAACGGCTGCTCCACGACGTACACCCGCCCGTCGGCGACCAGCGCCTGCCCGAACCGGCTGCCCTTCGCCGCCTGGTGGGTCCACCGCCGACGGCCGTCGTCCAGGGCGTAGCCGCGCAGCGCGCCGGGGTCGTCGTCGGCCTGGGCCACCAGGGTGTGGTCCGTGGCGCCCCGGCCCCGCTCCTTGTCGGGGAACGGCAGGGTACGGGTGCCGGGCCGCCGCCCCGAGACATCGGTCACCGCCATACCGCCGTCGCGGCGCACCGGGGCGAGGACCAAGGTGGTGTCGTTCGCGGGCAGATAGGGCTGGATCGCGGCATCGTGCGGGAACCGCCACCGTACGGTGGCGGTATCCGCGTCCAGGCCGACCTGCGCCATCCGGTCGGTCTGCGGATCGTCGTCCAGGGCGGGGTCGTCCGGGCAGTCCCCGGCCTCCACGACGTACACCTCCCGCAGCGCGAGCGGCGGGTCCAGGGGGGACCACCCCTCGCAGCCCTTCGGCGGCGCGGCCCGCCACCGGCGCTTCCCGTCGGCCGGGGAGAGCGCCCACAGCTCCTCCTCCGACCCGACGAGCACGGCCCGGTCTGTGACGTGCAGATTGGTGACCAGGCTGCGGTGGCGGTCGGTGGATGTCCGCGGCGCCTCGGCGCGCCAGCGCGGTTCGCCGGTGCGCAGATCGACGGCGGTCAGCCCGCCGTCGTGCCACCACAGGACGGCCAGTTCGTCCCCGACCTCCAGGCCGTACAGGTTCGCGTCGCGCCCGTACTCCCAGTAGGTCCGGTTCGTGCGCACATTCCGCGCGGTCAGGCGGATGCCATCGGGGGTGTAGTCCTTGTACAGCGCCAGGCCGCCGACGACGGCCTCGGGCACCTGGTTCAGCCGCCGCACCATCTCGCCGGGTCTGGCCGGGGCCGTCTTCCCCAGTGCGGCGGGGGCCTTGCCGTACGGGCCCTTCGTCCACTCGCGCGGGCCGTCGTCGTCCTCCGTGAGCCGGGCGTACGCCTGCCAGCCGCCCGCCCCCAGCGCGAGGACGAGTACGACGGCGAGGGGCACCCGCAGCCGGGGCCGGGCCGCGAACCAGCGGCCCCAACGGCCCCAGAGGCGTCGTATGGACATCGTGTGCTCCCTCCCCGTGGCCGGCGCCCCGCTCGGGGGCGCCGACCGTCGCTGACTAGGCCGCCGCTAGAACTTGCGGCACACCGTCACCTCTTTGCTGGGCTGGCTGGCCTGCTGCCAGTTGTGGTTGTAGTTCGTCCATGTGACGCCGATGCTCCACTTGCCGATGCTGAAGCCGGTCGCGCGGGTGGACTTCCACGAGTGGCCGTACTTGGAGAACGCCTGGAGGTTCCAGCAGCCGACCTTGCTGGCCTTGAAGGAGATGCCCATGAGGCCCTGGTACCCCTGCATGTCTCCCCGATAGATGTTCCGCGGGCCCTCGTTGAAGAGGAATCCCGAGCCGTAGGGGCCGGACTCCTGCGCCTGCGTCACCTTCTTCTTGCCGTAAAGGTTCCCGTTGCCCTGGTAGACAAGGGAGTGGGCCAGGGGAGTGACCTTCTTGCTGAAGGTGATGCCGAACGCGTCGTACCCGTTGACGTTGCCGGGGAACCTCTTCCACTTCCAGCCGGCCGCGGCGATGTAGCGGTCCTTCCCGCTGGTCTTGTAGATGACCGGCTTCGAGAGCTTGATCTCGTCGCTCGGGCTGCCGAGCGTGCTGAGGTCCGAGCCGCCCCCGTCCACCCGCTCCAGGCAGTAGTCCGCGGCCAGCTTCGCGTCGATCCGCTCCTGCGAGAGCCCCTGGCCTTCCAGCTTCTGGATGAGCGCGGTGACGCGGTCGGTCTGCGCCTTGGCGCTGTCGGGCAGCTTCGAGACACAGCCGCGAGCGGCCGCTGCCCCAGTCGCCCCCGCCGGCGCCGACTGGCCGAAGGCCGTCGACGACGCGCCGACCGGGAGCAGAACCGCCCCCGCTACGGCGGCGCCCACCAGTCGCATCTTCGTGTGCATGTGCTTGTTCCCCTCGTTCGCGATGGATGGACGAGGTGTGCGGTCGGCCCGCGTTGTCCGGCCGGTGCGACCCCGTCTGACCTCGAGTTTTGTGGGCCGGACGTTGTCTGGCAGGCCCCAATCGCCGCGCTGGACAATTAAGTCGGGCCGGGAACGGCCGGTGGCCGCGCGGCGTCCGGTACGGGTGGGAGGCGCAGGCCGGGCGGAACGCCCAGGCCATGAGGGGGAGGGGCATCAGATGGGGCGTCGGGAGAGCCCGCTGGACCCGAGTGCCGGGCCGGTGGAGCGATTCGCCCATGATTTGCGGGCCTTGCGGCGACACGCGGGCGGGTTGACGTATCGGGCGATGGCGCGCAGGACGGAGTACTCCACGGCGACCCTCGCTCAGGCGGCCTCCGGCGACCGACTTCCCTCACTGCCGGTCGCTCTGGCGTATGTGACCGCGTGCGGCGGGGACCGCGCGGAGTGGGAGCGGCGCTGGCAGCAGGTGACGGACCGGCTGCTGGCCGAGCCGCCCGAGGACGACGACGCCGTTCCGCCGTATCCGGGGCTGCGGCGCTTCCAGCCGGAGGACCGGGAGCGGTTCTTCGGCCGCGACCGGCTGACCGAGGACCTGGTCGGGCTGGTCCGGGCGCGGCGGTTCGCGGCCGTGGTCGGCGCGTCGGGCAGCGGGAAGTCCTCGCTGCTGCGCGCCGGGCTCATCCCGGCCCTGCGGGCTGGGAACGGGGGGACGGCGGCTCGGGCGGGGGACGGGGGGACGGCGCGGGAGCGGCCCGCCGCCCTCCGGATTCTCACCCCGGGCCCGCACCCCGCCCAGAGCCATGCGCACCTCCTCGCCCCGGCCGGGGGCGAGGGCGACACGGTGGTGGTCGTCGACCAGTTCGAGGAGACCTTCACCCTGTGCCATGACCCGGCCGAGCGGGCGGAGTTCATCGACCTGCTGCTGGCCGCCCGCGACCCAGAGCGCCGGTCACGGGTCGTGGTGGCCGTCCGCGCCGACTTCTTCGGCCACTGCGCCGGGCACCGCGCGCTCGCCGACGCGCTGCGGGACGCCACGCTGCTGGTGGCCCCGATGACCCCGGAGGAGCTGCGCGAGGCCATCGTCAGACCGGCCGCCGCCGAGGGGCTGATCGTCGAGCGCACCCTGACCGCGCGGCTCGTCGAGGAGGTCGCCGACGAGCCCGGCGGACTGCCGCTGCTGTCCCACGTCCTGCTGGAGACCTGGCGCCGCCGCCGTGGCCGCGCGCTGACCATGGCCGCGTACGAGGCGACCGGCGGTATCCACGGCGCGGTCGCCCAGACCGCCGAGGACCTGTACACCCGGCTGCCGCCCGACCAGGCCCAAGCCGCCCGGCGGACCCTGCTGCGGCTGGTCACCCCGGGCGAGGGGGCGCCCGACACCCGCCGCCCGGCGGACCGCGCCGAACTCCGGGCCGGCGGGCCCGGCGAGGCTGCCACGGTGCTGGAGCGCCTGGCCCGTGCGCGCCTGATCACCCTCGACGACGAGGTCGTCAACCTCGCGCACGAGGCACTGATCACCGCCTGGCCCCGGCTGCGCGACTGGATCGACGAGGACCGCCGCCTGCTGCGCGTCCACCGTCAGCTGACCGAGGACGCCACCGCGTGGGAGCGTCTTGGCCGGGATCCCGGGGCGCTCTACCGGGGCGTACGGCTGGCGGAGGCGGACGAGGCGTTCGGCCCGCCCGAGCGGGCCGCGGATCTCATCCCGGTCGAGGATGCCTTCCTCGCCGAGAGCCGGGCGGGGTTGCGCAAGGAGCGGCGTCGGCTGCGCCAGGTCCTGACCGCGGTCTCCGTGGCGCTGTGCCTGGCACTGGTGGCCGCCGGCGTCGCTTTCTGGCAGCGGCACACGGCCGTCGGCGAGGAGCGCAAGGCTCAGGCCGCGCGGCAGTTGGCGCAGTCCAGGCAGCTGGCCGCCCAGTCCACCGCGCTGCTGGACCAGGACCCTGATCTGGCGGCGCTGCTGGCCGTGCGGGCCTATCGGACCCACCCCACGGCCGAGGCCACGGACAGCCTGTACGCCGCGGCGGCCCTTCCCGCGCAGAAGCGGCTCACCGGGCACAAGGGCCAGGTGCTGTCGGTGGCGTTCAGTCCGGATGGCCGCACACTGGCCACGGGCGGCGAGGACCGGACGGTGCTGCTGCGGGACGCCGGGTCCGGACGGATCCGTAAAACCCTCACCGGCCACGCCGGCCTGGTGACGTCGGTGGCCTTCAGCCCGGACGGCCGCACGCTCGCCGTCGCCGACGGCCGTGAGGTGCGGCTGAGGGACGCGCACACCGGGCGGGTGCGGAGCACCCTCACCCCCCGCGCGGGCGCGATGATGACGATGGCGTTCAGTCCGGATGGCCGCACGCTGGCCACGGGACGTTCCGACGGGCTGGTGCGGCTGTGGGACGCCGGGACCGGCCGCCTCCGCGCGACCCTCACCGGCCCCGCCGAACGGGCCGATACGGTCGCCTCGGTGGCGTTCAGCCCGGACGGCCGCACGCTGGCCACGGGCGCCATCGACCGGAAGGTGCGGCTGTGGGACGCCCGGACCGGCCGCCTCCGTACGAGCTTCACCGGCGACTCGGAAGGTGTGCTCGCGGTGGCGTTCAGCCCCGACGGCCGCACGCTGGCCACCGGCGGGGGCGAACGTTCCGTCCGGCTGTGGAACGCGGGTACCGGCGAACTCCGGGACACCCTCCCCGAGCTCGGCCCGACGCGTTCGCTGGCATTCAGCCCGGACGGCCGGGCACTGGCGACCGGGGGCGGTGGCACCCATGTGCGGCTGTGGGACCTTGACGCGGGCCGGGCCCGGGACGCCTTCTCCCTCGGCTACGACGGCCCGGTGTGGTCGGTGGCGTTCAGTCCCGACGGCCGCACGCTGGCCACCGGCGGGGACAAGGGGCTGCTGCGGCTGTGGGACGTGGCGACCGGCCGTGCCAGTGACATCCTGGCCAGGCAGCCCGGCGGTGTGCTGTCGGTGGCGTTCGCGCCCGACGGCCGTACCCTCGCCAGTGGCAACGGCCGTGACGACACCGTGAAGGTGTGGGGCGCGGCGAGCGGCGAGGTCGTGCGGACCATCACGCTCGGGTCGCGTGAGGCGGTGCCGTCGCTGGCGTTCAGCCCCGACGGCCGCACTCTGGCGACTGGACGTTTCGATGGGAATGTCCGCCTGTGGGACCCGGACACCGGCCTGTCCCGCCGCGGGCTGTACGGCCACACCGACTTCGTACGGTCCGTGGCGTTCAGCCCTGACGGGCGCACGCTGGCCACCGGCAGCAGCGACAAGACCGCGCGGCTGTGGGATGTGACGAGTGGCCGGGCCCTTCGCGTGCTCCGCCACGCCAAGGGCGTGCTGTCGGCGGCGTTCAGCCCGGACGGCCGCACGCTGGCCACCACCGGCGTCGACCGCACGGTGCGCCTGTGGGACGTGCGGACCGGCCGCGCCCTGCGCACCCTCAAGGGCCACACCGACGCCGTGTGGTCCGCGGCGTTCAGCCGGGACGGCCGAACCCTGGCGACCGGCAGCGCGGACGGCTCGGTGCGGCTGTGGGATGTGGCCAGCGGGCGGACCCGGGATGTGCTCGACGGGCACACCAAGAGCGTGCAGTCGGTGGCCTTCAGCCCCGACGGGCGCACCTTGGCCAGCGGCGGCGGAGAGACCGTACGGCTATGGGACGCGGCGAGCGGCGAATCCCGCGGGTCGCTGCGCGGCCACACCGACGACGTGTGGGGGGTGGCGTTCGGCCCGGACGGGCGCACCCTGGCCACCGGCAGCGACGACGAGACCGTACGGCTGTGGGACATCGACCTGCGGCGGCCCGCCGCGGCGATCGGCAAGATCTGCGGGATCGTCGACCGGGACCTCACCCGGCGGGAGCGCTCGACCTATCTGCCGGACGATCCCACGGGCCGGGTGTGTCCGGCGTGAGGTGTGGTGTGAGGTTCGGTGTGGCCGGGGGCTAGATCACACCCTGCTCGGCCATCGCCTCCGCCACCCGCAGATATCCGGCGACGTTCGCACCCAGGACGTAGTCGTCGGGGGCTCCGTACTCCTCGGCGGTGGCCCGGCACAGCGCGTGGACGTCGGTCATGACAGCGGCGAGACGGGCCTCGGTCTGTTCGAAGGTCCACCGGTCGCGGGCGGCGTTCTGCCGCATCTCCAGTGCGGAGGTGGCCACTCCGCCGGCGTTGGCGGCCTTGCCGGGGCCGAAGAGCACCCCGGCCTCCCGCAGCACCTCGACGGCCGCCGGGGTGCAGGGCATGTTCGCGCCCTCGGCCACGGCCAGTACGCCGTTCTTCACCAGCGTGACGGCGTGCTCCTCGGTCAGCTCGTTCTGGGTGGCGCAGGGCAGGGCGATATCGCAGTCCACCTCGAACACCGAGCCCTGGTCGGAGAACACCGCACCCGGCCTGGCCCGGGCGTAGTCGCCGAGCCGCGCTCGGCGGACCTCCTTGACCTCCTTGAGCAGGTCCAGGTCGATGCCGCCCCGGTCGACCACATACCCGGTGGAGTCGGAGCAGGCCACCACCCGGCCGCCGAGGGCGTGCACCTTCTCGATGGCGTAGACGGCCACATTGCCGGAGCCGGAGACCACCACATCGCAGCCGTCGAACTGGCGGCCGCGGGTGCGCAGCATCTCCTGTGCGAAGTGGACGGTGCCGTATCCGGTGGCCTCGGTGCGCGCGTGCGAGCCGCCCCAGCCGACCCCCTTGCCGGTCAGGACGCCCGCCTCGAAGCGGTTGGTCAGCCGCTTGTACTGGCCGAACAGATAGCCGATCTCCCGCCCGCCCACCCCGATGTCCCCGGCCGGCACATCGGTGTGTTCGCCGATGTGCCGGTGGAGTTCGGTCATGAAGGACTGGCAGAAGCGCATGACCTCAGCCTGGGAGCGGCCCTTGGGGTCGAAGTCCGCACCGCCCTTGCCGCCGCCGATCGACAGCCCGGTCAGCGCGTTCTTGAAGATCTGCTCGAAGCCGAGGAACTTGACGATGCCCAGGTTGACGCTGGGGTGGAAGCGCAGGCCCCCCTTGTAGGGGCCGAGCGCGCTGTTGAACTCCACCCGGAAGCCACGGTTGACGTGGATGTCCCCCAGATCGTCGACCCAGGGCACCCGGAAGAGGATCTGCCGCTCCGGTTCGCACAGCCGCTCCACGATCCGGGCGTCGAGATGGTCCGGGTGCGCGCGGAGCACGGGCGCGAGGCTGTGCAGCACCTCGCCCGCGGCCTGGTGGAACTCCGCTTCCCCGGGGTTGCGGCGCACGATCTGCGCGTACACGGACTCGATACGAGCGGTGACGTCCATGGGGTGCCCTTTCTGTCCTTTCTGTCAATCGCGTGAGCTGGGGGCGGGGGAACTGCCCGGCAGCGGAGTGCACGCCGGCCGCCCGGCGAGTACCTCCAGGACGTTGTCCACCGCGAGGTCCACCATGGCGGCACGGGTGGCCTCGGTGGCCGAACCGATGTGCGGGAGCGTGATCACATGGGGTTCGCCGACCAGCGGTGACAACTCGGCCCCCATGGGCTCGCGTTCGAAGACGTCCAGGGCCGCCGAGTGGATGACACGGTCCCGTACGGCCTGGAGCAGGGCATCTTCGTCGACGATGCCTCCGCGTGAGGTGTTGACCAGTGTGGCAGTGGACTTCATGGAGGCCAGTTCCGCCGCGCCGATGAGATGGCGGGTCCGCGGGGTGAGCGGAACGTGCAGCGAGACCACGTCGGCCTCGGCGAGGAGGGTGGGCAGGTCCACGGCCCGGGATTCCGGATCGGCCGCGGCTGTCGACGCGTACGGGTCGTGGTGCAGCAGCCGCATGCCGAATCCCCGTGCGCGCCTGGCCACGGCCCGCCCGATCTGGCCGTAGCCGATCAGGCCGAGCGTGCTGCCGTGCACGTCCAGGCCCAGGTAGTCGTCCATCCGGAACAGGTCCCACCGCCCGGCGGCCAGCGCGCCGCGGGCGGCCCCGATGCGCCTGCGGGCCATGAGGATCAGGGCGAAGGTGAGGTCGGCGGTGGTCTCGGCGAGTACGCCCGGGGTGTGGGTGACCACGACGCCGCGCGCCGCCGCCGCTTCCCGGTCGACCGCGTCGTACCCCATGCTCGCCAGGGCGACGACGCGCAGTGCGGGCCCGGCCGCGTCCAGCAGGGCGGCGTCCACCCGGTCGTTGCCCAGGGCCAGGATCGCGGCCGCGCCCTCGGCCCGTTCCGCCAGTTCCGCCGCGCCGGGTTTGTCCGCGCCGGTCGGGCACACGACCTCCGCCCGGGACGCCAGGCGGGCCAGACCCCCGCCGGGAAGGTCGGCACGGGTGACGAGCACACGCTGCTTCATCTATTTCTCCAGTGCTTCTACCGCGTTTCAAGCGCTTTTCGCAATGCGTGGAAAAACGTTAGTGAGCGTGCGGTTCGGCGACCAATAGATGTTTTGCGTGACGCGATCGGAGGTTGGAATACCCGGCTCTGGTCAGGCAGCGGAGGAAGAGGGGGAATCCCCGTCGCCGATGTCCGCGATCAGCTCGTGAAACAGGTCGTGCACGGCATGGGCGGGTTCCGACAGCGGCTGGTGGTCGGAGGTGCAGAGGGACAGTTTGACCTGGATGGTCGGGTTCACTATCCGGCGCACCACCAGATGCCGTACGTCGAGGATGGCGCGCGCCGCCGACCAGGGCAGCACGGTCGCCCCGAGGTCCGCGCCCACGGCGCTGACCAGCGTCAGCACCGACTCGATCTCGCCCACCACCTTCGGCTGGAGCGAGGCCTGCTGAAACGCGGCCTCGACGACCTGGCGGATGGTGTGGATGCGGCTGGGCAGCAGCAGGCCCACATCGGCCAGCTCCTCCAGGGAGACGTCCTCGCCCCGGGATGTCGGCGCCGCGCCGCCCGGCGCGGCGATCAGATACAGGTCCTCGGTGCGCAGCGGCTCGAACTGCACGCCCCGCAGCGGGCCGGCCCCGTAGATGAAGGCCATGTCCATACGGCCGGTCATGATGGCCTCGCTGATGACGCCGCCGAAGTTCTCGTTGATGTGCAGCAGGATGTCGGGATAGCGCTCGCGCACGGTCCGCAGCAGCGGCAGCGCGAGCGCCGCGCCCATGCTGTACGGGGCCAGGCCCACGGAGACGCTGCCGGCCGGCGCCCGGCCGGACACGTCGACCGCCGCGTGGGCGAGCTCGACCTGGCGCAGGACGAGCTGCGCGTGCCGGTACAGCGCCCGGCCCGCCTCGGTCGGCGCCACCCCGCGCTTGCTGCGGATCAGCAATTGCTGTTTGAACTGCGCCTCCAGCATGGAGAGCTGCTGGCTGAGCGCGGGCTGCGCGATATGCAGGATGTCGGCCGCGCGCGTGATGCTCCCGGCATCCACGATCTTCACGAACGAGTAGAGACGCCTGGTGTCCATGGGCGAGCCTCCAGCTGGGCGGAGCCTCATGGTAGGGGTCGCCGGGCGGCCGGGACGCCGGTGCGTACGCCGCCGGGTCATATCCAGCGGCGATCACGTCACATACAACGCGTATTTGCCGCTTCGTGTCGCCGGTATTACGTTCACCCAAACACCGAATCCCGAAATCCGCTTTCCTCAATTCTCCGGAGGACGTCATGACGAATATGGTCGATCTCGTGGCCGACCTCGGCGAGGGATTCGGCGCGTACACGATGGGCGATGACGAGGCGCTGTTGTCCGTGCTCACGTCGGCGAATATCGCATGCGGATTCCACGCCGGCGACCCGAGAATCATGGACGCCACCGTCCGCCACTGCGTCGAGCGCGGTGTCGCGGTGGGCGCCCACCCCAGCTTTCCCGATCTCGTCGGATTCGGCCGCCGCGCGATGGACCTGACGCCGGACGAGGTGCGCACCGACACGCTCTACCAGGTGGGCGCGCTCCAGGCGTTCGCCGCCGCGCACGGCACCCGGGTACGGCATATCGCGCCGCACGGCCGCCTCGGCAACCTGGTCGCGACCCGGCAGGACTACGCGGCGGTGGTGGCCGACGCCGTCGCCTCCTTGGACCGGTCGCTGATCGTGCTGGCGCAGGACGGAGCGCTCGCCGAGGCCGCGCGCGCCCGCGGTCTGCGGGTCGGCATCGTCGGGATCGCCGACCGGGCCTACCGCGACGACGGCACGCTGGTGCCGAGGAGCGAACCCGGCGCGGTGATCCACGACGGAGGGGAGATCGCCGCGCGGACGGTCCGGATGGTGACCGAGGGCGTGGTGCGCGGTGTCGGCGGCCGCGACATCCCGGTCGCCTGCGACACCGTCCTGCTGCACGGCGACACCACGGGGGCCATCGCGCTCGCGCACCGCGTCCGGGAGGAACTGCTCGCCGCGGGAGTGACGATCGCTCCGCTGACCGAGGTGCTGGACGCCAAGGCCGACGGGGCAGCGGCCCAGCTCGCCGACGGGCGCGTCTGATATGGACGGCAGCGTCGTCATCGCGGACTGCGGCGATTCGGCCGTCGTGGTCAAGGCCGTGGACATGGACCGCGACCGGGCCTGGCGGACCGTCCACGCCCTGGCCGACGCGATCGAGGCGGCCCGGCCCGGCGGGGTGTACGGCATCGTGCCCACCTACGACTCGCTGCTCGTCGAGTTCGACGCTCTGCGCACCGACCACGAGACGGTCCGGCGCGCCCTGCGGCACGAGGCCGATCGGCTCGGCGCGGGCTCCATCCGCCCGCCGGCGGCCAGGAGGTTCGTGGTCCCGGTGGTGTACGGGGGCGAGCACGGCCCCGATCTGCCCGTCGTCGCCGAGCAACTGGGGCTGTCCGAGCGGGAGGTGGTGGAGCTGCACTCCGGCGCGCCGCTGACGGTCCGCTGCTTCGGTGCCCCGGCGGGCGCCCCGATGACGGACGGCCCGGCGTTCCCGCGACCGGTCCCCCGGCTGGCCTCGCCGCGGACGAGCGTCCCGCCCGGCTCGATAGCGGTGGCCGGCCGGCAGGCCGTGATCTGCCCGATGCGCTCCCCCGGTGGCTGGCCGCTGCTGGGACGCACCCCGCTGCGCGTGCTCGACCTCGAGGCCGAGCCGCTGACCCCGTACCGGCCCGGCGACACCTTCCGGTTCGTGCCGATCTCCCCCGAGCAGTGGGACGACCACGCCGGCGCGCCCCTGGCGGCGGCCCATGACTGACGATCTGGGGGGCAACACCCTGACCGTCCACCGGGCGGGGATCTCGGTGGTGCAGGACCTCGGGCGGTTCGGGCACTCCCGCTACGGCCTGCCGGTCAACGGCGCGCTCGACCAGCACTCCGCTCGCGTCGCCAACGTACTGGCCGGCAACGACGAGGGCGCGCCGCTGATCGAGATCACCGCCCTGGACTTCAGCGCCACCCCGCGCACCGACGTGCTCATCGCGGTCACCGGCGCCCCCGCCGACATCACGGTGGGAGGCGTCCCGCGACCGCAGTGGGAGCCTGTCCCGGTGCGGGCCGGCGAGACGATCGGCGTCACCCGTATCCGGTCCGGGATCCGGGTCTACCTCGCGGTGCTCGGCTCGGTGGAGGCGCCGTCCCTGCTCGGCAGCTGCGCCCCCGACACGATCCTCGGGTTCGGGCGCTCGGTGCGCGACGGCGACGAACTGGCCGTCCGGAGGCGCTGCCCGCCCGTCGACCACCCGGTCTTCCGCATCCCGCTGTTCCGTATGGGCGCACCCGTGCCGCGCTTCGGTGAGTCCTGGGCGATCGATGTGACCGACGGCCCCGACCTGGAGGAGTTCGGCGACTCCGCCGACCGGCTCTTCCGGTCGGAGTTCACCGTGAGCCCGCGGAGCAACCACATCGGGCTGCGCATGACGGGTGACGTACCGCGGCGGGTGGCGCGCGGCGAGGTGCTCTCCCGCGGAGTGCCGGTCGGCGCCGTCGAGGTCCCCGCGGGCGACGAACTGCTGGTCCTGCACCGCGGCCGCGGTGTCACCGCCGGCTACCCGGTGCTCGCGGTGGTGACCGCGACCGGTCTGTCGGCGCTGGGACAGGCCAGGCCCGGACAGACCGTACGGTTCCGGCGCCGGACGGTCGCCGACGCGGTGGCCGCCCACCGGTCCCAGCGCCACGCCGTCCACGCCCTGCGAACCCGCGTGCGCGCGGTCTTCGACGCCCTGCGCATCCCCGCCACCTGAACCCCCTGACCTTTCCCTGAACTCCCTGCCCTGCCCCTGAACCTCCCCGCGACCTCCCTGCCCTCATCCGCCGGCAGAACCCCCCGCCCCCCGGCGGTACCCCGTCCCCGCGGTACCCCGTCCCCGCGGTACCCCGTCCCCGCAGTACCCGTCCCCCTCTCCCCGTGCATCTGCCTGTAAAAAGGAGACAGCCATGAGTACCGTGGCCGCTCAAACGGCACCCCACGTCGTCGACCCGAAAACCGCGCGGAAGGTCACCCTCGCGGGCTGCGTCGGCATCTTCGCCGAGCTCTACGACAACGGCATCTTCGGCTTCATGGCGGGCACCCTGGGCGCCGTCTTCTTCCCGGACGCGGCCAACGCCGTCCAGGTCCAGCTCGTCTTCCTCGGCTACGCCGTCTCGTTCTTCTTCCGCCCGCTCGGCGCCGTCATCTGCGGCCACCTCGGTGACCGCATCGGACGGCAGCGCATGCTCGTCTTCGTCATCCTGCTGATCAGCGTCGCGACCGCGGCCATCGGCCTGCTGCCGACGTACGCGAGCATCGGCATCGCGGCTCCCGCCCTGCTCATCCTGTTGCGCGTCCTCCAGGGCTTCTCGGTCGGCGGCGAAGCGTCCGGCGCGATGAGCTTCCTGGCCGAGCACGCCCCCGAGGGCAAGCGCGGCCTCTACACCAGCTACGCCCAGATCGCCTCCTTCCTCTCGCTGCTCACCGGAACGCTGATCGCCGCCGGAATGACCAGCGGCCTCGGCGCGGAGCGCATGGAGTCCTACGGCTGGCGGATCCCGTTCCTGCTGGCCATCCCCCTGGGCATCACCGGTATCTACATCCGCAAGCGGATCAGCGACACGCCGAACTTCACCCGCCTGAAGGAAGCGGGCGGCCTGTCGAAGAACCCGCTCAAGGAGGCGTTCTCCTCCGCTGAGCACCGGCGCGCGATGCTCCTGGCCCTGTTCATCCCGCTCATGAACGGATCCGGCTACTACGTGCTGTTCAGCTACATGCCGACGTTCATGAACACCGAGCTCCACTTCAGCAAGGTGCAGGGTCTGCTCGTCACCGCGACCAGCCTGGTGGCGATCTCCCTCGCCATCCCCTTCATGGGCGCGCTGTCCGACCGGATCGGGCGCAAGAAGGTCCTCGCGGGCGCCGCGGTCGCCATGGCGCTCGCCGGGATCCCGTGTTACCTGCTCATCGGCACCGGCAACGTGGCGCTCGCCATTCTGGGCGCCTGCGTCATGGCGGTGATCTTCGCCGGCCATACGGGCGTCATCCACATCCTGCTCGTGGAACTCTTCCCCACCCGGCTGCGCTACTCCGCGTACGGGCTGGGCTACAACATCTCCTCCGCCCTCTTCGGCGGCACCGCGCCGCTGCTGATGACCTACCTCATCAGCCGCACCGGGAACGTCAACATGCCGGCCTTCTACGCGGTCGTCACCGCCGTCGGCACGCTCATCGCGGTCTCGCGGGTGCAGGACAGGGCGCATCTGCCGCTGCGCGACGCGTAGGCGCCCCCGTACGCACAGCACCGACCAGAACCACCCATCTCTCCCCCAGGAGCACATCCCCATGCCCTTCTCCGACTACCGGACCGCCCTGGTGACCGGTGCCTCGACCGGGATCGGCGCCGTCGTCGTCGAGCGGCTGACGAAGCAGGGACTCGAGGTCCACGCCGTCGCCCGCGACGCCGGCCGGCTCGACGACCTGGCCCGGCGCACCGGCTGCGTTCCGCACGCCGTCGACATCACCGACACCGCCGCGCTCACCGCACTGCTGAGCGGCCTCGACGTGGACGTCCTCGTCAACAACGCCGGGGTCTCCCGCTCCGGAAACATCCTCACCGCCGACGAGTTCGCCGTCGACGAGCAGATCGCGGTCAACATCCAGGCGGTGCTGCACCTGGTACGGCTGATCATGCCGGGGATGGTCGAACGCGACCTCGGGCACATCGTCAACATCAGCTCGATCGCCGCGGTCTACAACTTCGGCGGGAACACCATCTACCACGCCACGAAATCGGCCGTGCACACCCTCTCCCGCCAGCTTCGCGTCGACGGATACGGGCGCCGCATCCGCGTCACCGAGATCTGCCCCGGCCGGGTGGAGACCGAGATCTTCGGCCGGCTCCTCGGCGATATGGAGGCGGCCCGGCGCCAGTACTACGACGGCTACGAATCGCTGAAGCCGGAGGACATCGCCGACGCGATCGAATTCGCCATCGGCTCACCCCGCCATGTGAACGTCAGCCACCTGGAGATTCTGCCGACGTTCCAGGTGCCGGGCGGACTCAACTTCGAGAGGCGGGCCGACTGATGCGCACGGCACAGCGCACCGCGCAGCGCGTGGCCCGCGTCAAACCGTCGCCCAGCACCGCCGCCGCCCAGCGCGTACGCGAACTCAAGGCCCAGGGCCGCGACATCCTGGACCTCACCGTGGGCGAGCCCGACTTCGACACCCCCGACCACGTCAAGGACGCGGCGATCGCGGCGATCCGGCAGGGCGACACCAAATACACCCCGGTCAACGGAACCCCACAGCTGCGGGCCGCCATCGCGGACACCTTCGAGCGACGGCACGGGCTGCGCTACCCCACCGACCGCATCACCGTGGGCGGCGGCGCGAAACAGATCATCTTCCTCGCGCTGGCGGCCACCCTGGACGCGGGGGACGAGGTCGTCATTCCTGCCCCGTACTGGGTGTCCTATCCGGACATGGTGCTCGCCAACGACGGCACTCCGGTGATCGTCTCCTGTCCGGAGACGGACGGATTCAAGCTGACGCCTCAGCGGCTGGAATCCGCGATCACCGCCCGGACCCGCTGGGTCGTCCTCAACACCCCGGGCAACCCGACGGGCGCCGCCTACACCGCGGACGAACTCCGCGCGCTCGCCGACGTACTCCTCGCCCACCCCCATGTGCAGGTGCTCACCGACGAGATCTACGACGAGATCTGGTACGAACCGGGCCAGGCCACCAGCCTGGCCGCGGTGGAACCACGGCTGACCGACCGGGTCTTCCTCACCAACGGCGTCTCCAAGGCCTATGCGATGACCGGCTGGCGGATCGGCTACGGCGCGGGCTCCGCCGCACTGGTCACGGCCATCAACACCCTGCAGTCGCAGATCTCCTCCTGCCCGTCGTCCATCAGCCAGGCGGCCGCCACCGCCGCGCTCACCGGCGACCAGGAGTTCGTACACCGGACCGTCGCCGTCTACCGCGCGCGCCGCGACCTGACGATCAAGCTGCTGGCTGACATCCCGGACCTGGCCTGCACCCCGCCGAGCGGTGGCTTCTACGCCTTCGTGAACTGCGCGGCCCAGCTCGGCAAGCGGACCCCGTCCGGCGACGAGCTCCGCACCGACGAGGACTTCGCGGCCTACCTACTGGAGTCGCAGCACGTGGCGGTGATCCACGGTGCCGCGTACGGATCTCCGGGGTACTTCCGCGTCTCGTTCGCGACCCGCGACGACGTCCTCGCCGAAGCCTGCGACCGCATCGGCCGTGCCTGTGCCGCCCTCTTCTGAATCCCCTGATTCCGCTGAACGGAGCCCCATGATCCGCGTCAACACCGCATTCGACCGGCCCGACCCGGCGCTGGTCGACCGGCTCGCCGCCTACTCGGCCGCCACGATCCACGAGGCACAGGGCCGCCTCGGCGCCCTCGCCTCGGCGATCAAGCCGGTCGACCCCGAGATGTCGCTGTGCGGCCCGGCCTTCACCGTCCGCTGCGCCCCCCGCGACAACATCATGCTCCAGGTCGCCATCGCCCACGCCCGCCCTGGCGATGTCATCGTGGTGTCCGCCGGCGACTACGCCGAAGCCGGCTCCTTCGGCGACGTCCTGGCCAACGCCTGTGTGGCCAAGGGCCTGGGCGGCCTGATCACCGACACCGGCGTCCGCGACACACGGGAACTGCGCGCGCTCGGCTTCCCGGTGTTCTCCCGCAGCGTCTCCATCAAGGGGACCGTCAAGGAAACCGTCGGCCCGATGGCCGAACCCGTACTGATCGGCGGCGAGCTCGTGCGCCCCGGAGACGTGGTGCGCGCGGACGTCGACGGGGTCGTGGTCGTACGCCGTGAAGACCTGGCGGACGTCGTCCGCAAGTCCCAGGAGCGCATCGACGCCGAAGCCGCCTACATCGCTTCCTACCGCGCCGGGAAGAGCGTCATCGAGGTCAGCGGGCTCGAGGCCGTGCTCAAGGCGAAGGGCCTCGTGATCGACGAGGGGTAGCCGCGGCATGACAAGGGCCCGCCCGCGACCGGTGTGCTCCGGTCGCGGGCGG